>JAFAYN010000149.1 GCA_019240375.1 Gemmatimonadota bacterium | reverse complement strand
CGGCAGGCCGGGGGGCGGCTCTTCCCGGAGCGCGTCCGCCCGCGGGGGACGGACGGGCCGGTGCCGCTCTCCTTCGCGCAGCAGCGCCTCTGGTTCATCGACCGGATGGAGCCGGGCTCCTCCGCCTACAACCTCCCCACGGGGCTGCGGCTGCGCGGGGCGCTGGACCACGCCACGCTGGAGCGGACGCTGACGGAGGTGGTGCGCCGCCACGAGGCGCTGCGCACCGTGTTTGCCGTGGTGGACGGCGAGGCGGTGCAGGTGATCCACCCCGCCGCGCCCGTCGTCCTCCCCACGGTGGAGCTGGGCGGGCTCGCGGGGGAGGCGCGCGCCCGTGAGACGGAGCGGCTGGTCCGCGACGAGGCCCGCCGCCCCTTCGACCTGGAGCGGGGGCCGCTCCTGCGCTGCACCCTGCTACGGCTGGGCGAGGAGGGGAACGCGGTGCTCTTCACCATGCACCACATCGTCAGCGACGGGTGGAGCATGGGGGTGCTGACCCGCGAGGTGACCGAGCTGTACGCCGCCTTCGCGGCGGGGCGCCTGTCGCCGCTCCCGGAGCTGCCGATCCAGTACCCGGACTTCGCGCTCTGGCAGCGCGGGTGGCTGACGGGGGCGAACCTGGAGGCGCAGCTCGGCTACTGGCGCGAGCGCCTGGCCGGCGCCCCGCCGGTGCTGGAGCTCCCCACCGACCGTCCGCGCCCGCCGGTGCCGGGGGCGCGAGGGGCGACGCGCGGCCTGGTGCTCTCGGCGGAGGCGTCGCGGGCGCTGCGCGAGCTGGCCGGGCGCGAGGGGGCCACCCTGTTCATGACGCTGCTGGCCGGGTGGCAGCTCCTCCTGGCCCGCTACGCCGGCGCGGACGACGTGGTGGTCGGTACCCCCATCGCCGGGCGCGGACGATTGGAGGTGGAGGGGCTGATCGGCTTCTTCGTCAACACCCTGGTCCTGCGCACCGACCTGTCGGGCACGGAACGGCTGACCTTCCGCGAGCTGCTGGCGCGGGTGCGGGAAACCACCCTGGGGGCGCAGTCGCACCAGGAGCTCCCCTTCGAGCGGCTGGTGGAGGAGCTGCAGCCGGAGCGCTCGCTCCAGCACACCCCGCTCTTCCAGGTCCTGTTCGCGCTGCAGAACAACGAGCGCGGCGAGCTGAAGCTGGGGGAGACGGAGGTGGAGGCGCTGGGTGGGGGCGGCGGGGGCGGGGCGGCCAAGTTCGACCTCGACCTGTCGATGCAGGAGGACGAGGAGCGGATCTGGGGGGTGCTCTCCTACCGCGCCGAGCTGTGGGAGGCCGCCACCATCGAGCGGATGCTGGAGCACTTCCGCGCCGTGCTGGAGGCGGTCGCGGCCGCCCCGTCGCGCCCCGTCGCGGAGATCGAGCTGCTGGCGGGCGCGGAGAGGGAGCAGGTGCTGCGCGCCTGGAACGCCACCGCGCGCGACTACCCCGCTCGTCCCGTCCACGAGCAGGTCGCTGCGCAGGCCGCGAGCACGCCCGACGCGCTCGCCGTGACGTTCGAGGGCGAGACGCTGACCTACGCGGAGCTGAACGCGCGGGCAAACCGCCTCGCCCACCACCTGCGCCGCGTCGGTGTCGGGCCGGAGGTCCCCGTCGGCCTCTGCGTGGAGCGCTCGGCGGAGATGCTGGTCGGCGTGCTCGGCATCCTCAAGGCGGGCGGCGCCTTCGTTCCGCTGGACCCGGGCTATCCCTCCGAGCGCCTGAGCTACATCCTCTCCGACGCCGCGCTCCCGGTGCTGGTCACCGCCGGGAGCGCCGCCGACGCGCTCCCGGAGTACGGGGCGGCCGTGGTGCGCCTGGACGCTGCCGCCCTCGCGGAAGAGAGCGCGGCCGAGCCGGCGCCGCTGGCCGGGCCGGAGCACCTTGCGTACGTGATCTACACCTCGGGCTCGACCGGGCGCCCCAAGGGGGTGTGGGTCCAGCACGGCTCGCTCGCCAACCTGGTCGCCGCCACGCGCGAAGCGTACGGGATCCGCGCCGGGGACGTGATGCCGAGTCTGGCGAGCTTCGCCTTCGACATCTGGCTCTTCGAGACGCTGCTCCCGCTCTCCGTGGGCGGCACAGTGCGCATCGTCCCGCGGGAGCGGGTGATGGAGCCGGAGCGGCTGGTGGGGGACCTGGGCGGCTGCACGCTGCTGCACGCGGTGCCGGCGCTGATGCGCCAGATCGTGCGCGCGCCGGGGGCCGGGGAGGCGCTGGCCTCGCTGCGGGCGGTCTTCGTCGGCGGGGACCTGGTCCCGTCCGACCTGCTGGTCGAGGTGCGTGAGGCGCTCCCGGGCGCCGCCCTGTACGAGATGTACGGCCCGACCGAGGGGACGATCCTGGCCTCGCGCTGGCGGGTGCCCGCGGCCGGGGAGATCGAGGGTCGGATCGGCACCCCACTGGGGAACGTGCGCCTGTACGTCACCGACCCTGCCGGCAACGCGCAGCCGACCGGGGTTCCCGGCGAGCTGCGCATCGGTGGGGTGCAGGTGGCCCGCGGCTACCTGGGCCGCCCCGACCTGACCGCCGCCAGCTTTGTCCCGGACGCGTTCTCGGGCGAGGCGGGGGCGCGGCTGTACCGCACCGGTGACCGGGTGCGCTGGCTGGCCTCGGGCGAGCTGGAGTTCCTGGGGCGCACCGACGCGCAGGTCAAGGTGCGCGGCTTCCGCATCGAGCCCGGCGAGATCGAGGCGGTGCTGGAGCGGCACGCCCTGGTGGGCGAGGCCGTGGTGGTGGTGCGCGACGACGCCTCCGGCGCGGGGGAGCGGCGCCTGGTGGCGTACGTGGTCCCGGCGGACGGCGTGGCGCCGGAAGCGGCGGACTTGCGGACGCACCTGAAGGGGAGCGTGCCGGAGTACATGGTGCCGAGCGCGTTCGTGACGCTGGACGCGCTCCCGC
>JAFAYN010000305.1 GCA_019240375.1 Gemmatimonadota bacterium | reverse complement strand
GAGCACCTTGCGTACGTGATCTACACCTCGGGCTCGACCGGGCGCCCCAAGGGGGTGTGGGTCCAGCACGGCTCGCTCGCCAACCTGGTCGCCGCCACGCGCGAAGCGTACGGGATCCGCGCCGGGGACGTGATGCCCTCGCTGGCGAGCTACGCCTTCGACATCTGGCTCTTCGAGACGCTGCTGCCGCTCTCCGTGGGCGCGGCGGTGCGCATCGTGCCGCGGGAGCGGGTGATGGAGCCGGAGCGCCTGGTGGGGGACCTGGTGGACTGCACGCTGCTGCACGCGGTGCCGGCGCTGATGCGGCAGATCGTCCGCGCGCCGGGGGCCGGGGAGGCGCTGAAGTCGCTGCGGGCGGTGTTCGTCGGTGGGGACCTGGTGCCCGCCGACCTGCTGGCCGAGGTGCGCGAGGCGCTCCCCGCGGCTACGGTCCAGGTGCTGTACGGCCCCACGGAAGGGACGATCCTGGCGTCGAGCTGGCGGGTGCCGGCTGAGGGAGAGCTGGAAGGGGCCCGGATCGGCACGCCGCTGGGGAACGTGCGCCTGTACGTCACCGACCCGGCCGGCAACGCGCAGCCGACCGGTGTCCCCGGCGAGCTGCGCATCGGTGGCGCCGGGGTGGCGCGCGGCTACCTGGGCCGCCCGGACCTGAGCGCCACCAGCTTCGTCCCCGACGCGTTCTCGGGCGAGGCGGGGGCGCGGCTGTATCGCACGGGCGACCGGGTGCGCTGGCTGGCCGCGGGCGAACTGGAGTTCCTGGGACGCATGGACACGCAGGTCAAGGTGCGCGGCTTCCGCATCGAGCCTGGCGAGATCGAGGCGGTGCTGGAGCGGCACGCGCAGGTGAGCGAGGCCGTGGTGGTGGTGCGCGAGGACGCGGGGGAGCGGCGCCTGGTGGCCTACGTGGTCCCGGCGGACGGCGTGGCGCCGGAAGCGGCGGACTTGCGGACGCACCTGAAGGGGAGCGTGCCGGAGTACATGGTGCCGAGCGCGTTCGTGACGCTGGACGCGCTCCCGCTCACCCCCACCGGCAAGGTGGACCGCCGCGCCCTCCCCGCCCCCGCAGGCGGCGCGGGGGAGGAGTACGTGGCGCCCCGCACCGACACCGAGCGGCGGATGGCGGAGATCTGGGCCGAGGTGCTGCAGCGTGACCGGGTGGGGATCCACGACGACTTCTTCGCCCTCGGCGGCCACTCGCTGCTGGCGACCCGGCTGGCCTCCCGGGTGCGCGCGGAGTTCGGGACCGAGCTCCCGCTCCGCGTCCTTTTCGAGCTTCCCACCATCGCCCGGGTCGGGGAGTGGCTCGACCAGGCGCTCCCCGACGACGAACCCGAACAGAAAGAGAGCACGGACGTGCGCGAAGTGACCGACCGGATGTCGCAGCTTTCCCCCGAGCGGCGGCTCCTGCTGCAGCGGCTGATGCAGGAAAAGATGCGGGCCAAGGAGGGCTCCGAGGAGATCCTCCCCGTCCCGCGCGACCGCGCGCAGCACCTCCCGCTCTCCTTCGCGCAGCAGCGGCTCTGGTTCATCGACCGGCTCGACCCCGGCACCGCCGCGTACGACATCTACTCCGCCCTGCGGCTGCGGGGCGAGCTGGACGTGTCCGTGCTGCGCCGCGCCCTCACCGAGATCGTGCGCCGCCACGAGACGCTGCGCACCGTCTTCGCCGAGGTGGGGGGCGAGGCCGTGCAGGTGATCCGCGAGCCGGCGCCCCTCCCCCTCCCGGTCGTGGACCTGGGCGGGCTCCCGGAGGCCCAGCGTGATCGCGAGACGCTGCGCCTGGTGGAAGAGGCCGCGCGGTACTCCTTCGACCTGATGCGGGGGCCGCTGCTGCACTGCGTGCTGGTGCAGGAGGGCGAGCGGCAGGCAGTGGTGCTGTTCACGCTGCACCACATCATCTCCGACGGGTGGAGCTCCGGGGTGCTGACCCGCGAGGTCTCGGAGCTGTACGCCGCGTATTCGGAGGGGCGCCCCTCCACCCTCCCGGAGATGCGCATCCAGTACGCGGACTTCGCCGTCTGGCAGCGCGAGTACCTGTCCGGCGAGCGGCTGCAGCGGCAGCTGACGTACTGGCGCGAGCACCTGGCCGGGGCGCCGCCGGTGCTGGAGCTCCCCACCGACCACCCCCGCCCGGTGCGGCCGGGGATCCACGGCGCGGTCCACGCCTTCTACTTCGACATGGCCACCGCGCGGCGGATCCGGACGCTGGCCCGCGCGGAAGGGACTACGCTCTTCACCGTGCTCCTCGCCGGGTGGCAGGCGCTGCTGGCGCGCTGGTCCGGGCAGGACGACGTGGTGGTCGG
>JAFAYN010000584.1 GCA_019240375.1 Gemmatimonadota bacterium | reverse complement strand
CAAGGGGGTGCTGACCCCCCACCGCGGCGTGGTCAACTACCTGGCCTTTTTGGCGGACGAGTACGGGATCGACGCGCGGGACACCATCCTGCAGCTCGCCACCGTTTCCTTCGACGCCTCCATCCGCGACATCCTGGGGCCGCTCTCCTCCGGGGCGCGGCTGGTGCTGGTGCGCGCGGAAGAGACCGCCGAGCCGGCGCGGCTCCTGGCCCGGGTGCGCGAGCACGGGGTCACCGGGATCATGGCGATCGTCCCCACCCTCCTCCGCCCGCTCCTGGACGCGGCCGAGGCGGAGGGCGGCGCCGGCGCCTCGCTGCGCCTCCTCCTGCTCAGCGGCGAGCCGCTCCCGGTGGCCGACGTGCGCCGGGCCCACGGCGCCTTCGGGGCGGGGCTCCGGGTGGTCAACCAGTGGGGGGCCACCGAGTGCACCATGAGCTCCACCTTCCACACCGTCGCGGACGACGAGGCGGGAACCATCGCCCCGGTGGGGCGCCCGATCCACAACACCCGGGTGTACGTGCTGGACCCGGAGGGGGAGCCCGTCCCCGACGGGGTGCCGGGGGAGGCGTACATCGCCACCCCGGGGGTCGCGCGCGGCTACGGGGGGCAGCCGGCGCTGAGCGCCGAGAAGTTCGTCCCCGACCCGTTCAGCGGCGAGCCGGGCGCGCGCATGTACCGCGTCGGCGACCGGGTGCGGCGCCTGCACGACGGGGCGCTGGAGTTCCTGGGGCGGATGGACGGGCAGGTCAAGGTGGGCGGGGTGCGGGTGGAGCTGGGCGAGGTGGAGGCGGCGCTGCGCGCCCACCCGGCGGTGCGCACCGCCGCGGTGGTGGCCCGCGGGGACGCGGGCGCCACCCGCCTGGTGGCGTACCTGGTCGCGAAGCCGGGCGAGGACCCGGCGCCGGGCGCGCTGCGCGCCTGGCTGGCGGAGCGGCTCCCCTCGTACATGGTCCCGGCGGCATGGGTGCGGCTGGACGCCCTCCCCACCCTCCCCAACGGGAAGCTGGACCGGCGCGCCCTCCCCGAGCCGGAGGGCGCCGGGGGGGACGAGGCGTACGTGGCGCCGCGCACCCCCACCGAGGAGATCCTGGCCGGGATCTGGGCCGAGGTGCTGGGCGTCGAGCGCGTCGGCGCCGAGGACGACTTCTTCGCGCTGGGCGGGCACTCGCTCCTCGCCACCCGGATGATCGCCCGGGTGCGGGGGGCGTTCGGGACGGAATTGCCGCTGCGGACCCTGTTCGAGGCGCCGACGGTGGCGGGGATCGCGGAGCGGGTGGAGGCCGCCCTCCGCGCCGGGGAGGCGAGCGAGGTCCCGCCGATCGGGCGCGTCCCGCGCACCGAAGGGCAGCCGCTCCCGCTCTCCTTCGCGCAGCAGCGGCTCTGGTTCATCGACCAGATGGAGCCGGGGAGCAGCGCCTACAACATGCCCCAGCCGCTCCGGCTACGCGGGGCGCTGGACGTGCGGGCGCTGGAGGGGGCGCTGACCGAGATCGTCCGCCGGCACGAGTCGCTGCGCACGGTGTTCACCTCCGTGGCGGGGGAGCCGGCGCAGACCCTCCTCCCGCCGGCGCCCTTCGCCCTCCCCGGGGCGGACCTGCGCACCCTCCCGGCACAGGCCCGCGAAGCGGAGGCGGCGCGCCGGGTGGCGGAAGAGACCACGCGCCCCTTCGACCTGGAGCACGGTCCGCTCCTGCGCGCCCTGCTCCTGCGCCTGGACGAGGGCGACTGGGTGCTGGTGTTCACCATGCACCACATCGTCAGCGACGGGTGGTCGCTGGGCGTGCTGACCCGCGAGGTGTCGGCGCTGTACGGGGCCTACCTGCGCGGCGAGGCGTCGCCACTCCCGGAATTGCCGGTGCAGTACCCCGACTACGCCGTCTGGCAGCGCGCCTGGCTCTCGGGAGAGACCCTGGAGCGGCACCTGGAGTACTGGCGCGGCGAGCTGGCCGACGCCCCGCCCGTGCTGGAGCTCCCCACCGACCACCCGCGCCCGCCGCGCATGACCACCGAGGGGGCCACCCACCCCTTCGCCGTCGCCGCGCCCACGGTGCGGGCGCTGCGCGAGCTGTCCCGCCGCGAGGACGCCACGCTCTTCATGACGCTCCTCGCCGCCTGGGACGTGCTCCTCGCCCGCTGGGCGGGGCAGGACGACGTGCTGGTGGGCACCCCCATCGCCGGGCGCAGCCAGGTGGAGTTGGAAGCCCTCATCGGCTTCTTCGTCAACACCCTGGTGCTGCGCACCCGCCTCTCGGGCGCGCCCACCTTCCCCGAGCTGCTGGGGCGGGTGCGGGAAAGCACCCTGGGGGCGTACCAGCACCAGGAGGTCCCCTTCGAGAAGCTGGTCGAGGAGCTGCACCCGGAGCGCTCGCTGCAGCACTCCCCCTTCTTCCAGGCCATGTTCATCCTGCAGAACCTGGAGCGCGCCGAGCTGCGCCTGGGCGCGCTGGAGATGGAGGTGATGGGCGGCGGCGGAGAGGCGGTCAAGTTCGACCTGAGCCTGACGCTGATGGAGACCGGGGACGCGCTGCACGGGGTGCTCGCCTACCGCACCGCGCTCTGGGAAGCGTCCACGATGGCGCGGATGGCCGAGCAGCTCGGCGTCCTGCTGGAGGGGATCGCGGCGGACCCGGCGCGCCCGGTGGCGGAGCTCCCGCTCCTCCCCGCGGCGGAGCGGGACCAGGTGCTGGTGGGGTGGAACCGGACCGGGCGCGACTTCACCGACGAGGGCGGCGCCCACCGCCTGGTGGAGGCCCAAGCGCGGCGCACCCCCGAGGCGGTGGCGCTGGTCGCGGGCGAGCTGCGCCTCAGCTACGGCGAGCTGGACCGGGAGGCGAACCGGCTCGCCCACCACCTCCGCGGGCTGGGCGTGGGTGTCGAGTCGCGCGTGGGGATCTGCCTGGAGCGCAGCCCCGAGCTGGTGGTCGCCGAGCTGGCGATCCTCAAGGCCGGGGGTGCCTTCGTCCCGCTGGATCCCGCCTACCCCGCCGAGCGCCTGGCGTACATGCTGGCCGACTCCGGGGCGCAGGTCCTGCTGACCCGTGAGGGGCTGACGGAGCGGATCCCGGAGCCGGGGGTCCCCACCGTCCTCCTCGACCGCGACCGGGAGTCGATCGGGGCCGGCCCGGGCGGGGCGCCGCAGGGGGAGGTGGGGCCGGAGGCCACCGCGTACGTGATCTACACCTCCGGGAGCACCGGTCGCCCCAAGGGCGTCGCCGTGCCGCACCGGGGCGTGCCCAACCTGGTGCGGGTCATGGCCGCGGCGCACGGGCTCACGCCCGAGAGCCGGGTGCTGCAGTTCGCCTCGCCCAGCTTCGACGCGGCGGTGTTCGAGACCTTCTTCACCCTGGGGACCGGGGCGGCGCTGTACCTCCCGCCCGCGGGCGGGCCGCTCACCGGGGCCGACCTGGCGGAGTGGGTGACCACGCACGGGATCACGCACCTGACGCTGTCGCCCTCGGCGCTGGCGGTGATCCCCGACGAGGCGGCGCTCCCCACGCTGCGGACGCTGATGCTGGCGGGCGAGGCGCTCCCGCCGGCGCTGGCGGCGCGCTGGAGCACCCGGGTGCCGCGCCTCCTGAACGCCTACGGCCCCAC
>JAFAYN010000091.1 GCA_019240375.1 Gemmatimonadota bacterium | reverse complement strand
CGGATCGGAGGACGGGCTTCGCCCGCCAGGGTCGCTTGATCCGCGCGGAGGCGGACGTGGCCGAAGGTGGAGGTCGGTGAGGTGATGCATGGCTCCCTGGTTCCCTGTCCGGGGTGACGTGACGGAGACGGCCTGCTTGCGCCGTTTCCCGAAGCGCGCTTAACTATGCACCGGGGCACTCAACCCCCTTTCCCCACACTCTCCCTCTCTCCATCCACCTGCACTCAATGTTTGCTCTCAACCTGCTGGGCGGCGCGGTCCTGGAAGGTCGGAACGGGCCCGTGGTCGGCAGGGCGGCGCACAAGCGCAGGCTGGCGCTGCTGGCGATCCTGGCCGCCGCACGGGGCCGGTCGGTGGGGCGGGAGCGCATCATCGGGCTCCTCTGGCCCGAGCACCCCACCGACGCGGCCCGGCACCTCCTTTCCGAGTCGCTCTACGTGCTGCGCAAGGAGCTGGGCGAGGGCGCGTTCGTGTCGTCCGGCGACGAGGTGGGGCTGAACGGCGAGGTGGTGCGGAGCGACGTGGAGGAGTTCGAGCGGAGCGTGGAGGCGGGGGAGCTGGAAGCCGCGGCGAAGGTGTACCGCGGGCCCTTCCTGGACGGCTTCTACGTGTCCGACGCGCCGGAGTTCGAGCGGTGGGCCGAGTCCGAGCGCGACCGGCTCGCGCGGGTGTTCACGCGCGCGCTGGAGTCGCTGGCCGAAGCCCACACCGGCGCGGGACGGCCGCAGGAAGCCGCCGCGTGGTGGCGGCGCCTGGCCGTGCACGACCCCTACAACTCGCGCGTGGGGATGCGGCTGATGCTGGCGCTGGACGCCGCCGGCGAGCGCGCCGCCGCGCTCTGGTTCGCGGACACCCACGCCACCCTGTTGCGCGAAGAGCTGGGAGTTGAGCCGGACCCCGAGTTCGCCGCGCTGGTCGAGCGCCTGAAGACGGAGCCCGTCCGCCTCCCCCCGGTCCCCGCGCCGCCCTCGCCACCGACGGCCCTTCCTTCCGCGACGGTCCCCGGCGACGAGGAGCCCGAGGATGATCCCGCGGAATCCGCCCCGCCCGCCGAGCCGGAGCCCCCGGTCCCGGTCGTGGCCGATCCCGCGCCGCCGGTCCCGGAGGCGGAGTCCGTTCCACCTCCGGCGGTGGTTCCACGCCCCGTCCCCACCCGGAGGCTGCGCCACCTGGTTCCCCTGGCGGGGGCGCTGGGGGTGCTCGCGGGCCTCTCCCTCTCCCTCCTGTTCGCGTTCTCGGGAGACCGCCCGAAGCCGCAGCCGGCGCCCCGGTACGACCCGCGCCGGATCGCCGTGCTGTACCTGGACGACTACTCGCCGGGAGGGAAGCTACAGTACCTCGCCGACGGGCTCACCGAGATGCTGATCCACGACCTGAGCCAGGTGGAGGCGCTGGACGTCGTCTCGCGCAACGGCGTCAAGCCGTACCGCGACCGGACGGTGCTCTTCGACAGCATGGTGGCCGACCTGCGTGTGGGGAGCGTGGTGGAGGGGAGCGTGCAGGGCTCGGGGGACAGCGTGCGGGTGACGGTCCAGCTCATCGACGCCAACACCAAGTCGCACCTGGAGAGCCGCACCATCGTCCACCCCGTGACCGAGCTGTTCACGCTGGAGGACGCCCTGGCCGAAGAGGTTTCCGGCTTCCTGCGGCGGAGGCTGGGGAGGGAGATCGAGCTGCGGAAGACGCGGGCCGAGACGCAGAGCGTCGCAGCGTGGGAGCACGTGCTGCAGGCCGAAGCGCTGCGGGGTGACGCGGCCAGCGTCGGGCGCTCGCGGGAGCCGCTGGACGCCGCTTCGGCCGACCTGCTGCTCCTGCGGGCCGATTCGCTCCTGGCGCTCGCCGAGCGTGAGGACCCCGACTGGACCCGGCCCGTGGTGCTGCGGGGGTGGGTCGCGCTGCGGCGCAGCCGGTTCCAGGACGGCTACGGCGGGGACGCCCTGCTCGCCGACGCATTCGCCCGGGCCGACCGGGTCCTGGCGCGGGAGCCACGGAATCCGCTCGCCCTGGAGCTGCGCGGCAACGTGGACCTGCTGCGGGCCTCGCGTACCCCCGGCACGGGCGAGGCCGCCGGCCTGGAGCGCGCCGAGCGCGACCTGCGCGCCGCGGTGGCCGTGGAACCGTCGCTGGCGAGCGCGTGGGGCACGCTGAGCAAGGTCCTGCGCTTCCGTGGCCACTTCGCCGAGTCGGACCTGGCGGCGAAGCGTGCCCTGGCCGAGGACGCCTACCTGGAAGACGCGGACGACATCCTGCACCGCCTCTTCTTCGGCGCCCTCCTGGGCGGTGACTACCGCGGGGCGCGCGCGGCGTGCGACCAGGGGCGGCGGCGCTTCCCCCGTGACTGGCGCTTCGTGGAGTGCCGGCTCACCCTCATGCGGGAGGACGCGTCGCAGCCACCCGACCCGGAGCTGGCCTGGCGGCTGGTGGCGGAGCTGGACCGGCTGGACCCGCCCGCGCATGCCCGGGAGGAGGGGCGCGCGTACAGCCCGATCTATCGACGGGTGGTGACGGCGGCGCTGCTGGCCCGGGCCGGACGAACAGACAGCGCCCGGGCCGTGCTGGCCCGGGCGCAGGAAGCGGTGGGGAGCGATGCCGAGCTGCGGCTCTCGCTCGAATACGACGAGGCGTACGTCCGCCTGCTGATGGGAGAGAGGGAGACCGCGCGCCGCCTGCTGGACGACGTGCTCGCCCGGCGCCCCGCGCTCCGGCCCTTCGTGGCCCGCGACCCCCTTTTCCGTGGCCTGGTCGCCGCTCCCGCTACGGCACCATCGTCGGCTGGCAGCCCAGCTTCGAGAGCGCGGTCGGAGTCACCGCGCCCCCCGACTTCGGAACCCTGAGCACGTGCACGTCCGCCCCGGGAGTCAGGACCGTCAAGCTCGGGTCGACGTACGAGTAGTCGGATCGGGGATAGTGGGCCATCGCGAAGGGAAGCTCCTCCTCCACGAACGGTTGAGGGGGATCACCGGCGGACAACCCCGGGATGAAGCCGTACCAGGTGGACGACATGCAGGAGAGTTGCTCGGCCGCCGCCCACTGGTACTTGGAGGCATAGTAGGGGAAGAGGAACTTTTCGACGGCCGACTCGCTCGTGAACACCGCGTCGTACTTGGTTCCATCCAGCGACACCACCTGGTCGTCGTCCCCGCTTTCGTACACCAGAATGATCTGCTTCACCCTGCGACGCTTCGACTTCGCCGCGAACTGGGTGTCGCACGGGACCACCACTTCCTCCGGGTTCGTCCCGGGTTCGTGGGTGTCCGCCTTGATGGTGTAGTCCCCGGGGTCGGGGCCCGGGGTGGCGACGAAGTACACGGGGTCGCCGCCGCCGCCGCGGAGGCCGCTGGAGTACTCCGCCATCTGGCGCATCCCGAAGGAATCCAGCCTCAGCACGTTGTCGGACATGACACCTTCTCCGGGTTCCTGGGTTCGGCGGCGGCATCGCCGCGACGACGGCCGTCCGGCCGCCGTGTGTGGGAGGAAAGATGCGGAATCGGGCTCAATCCCCTTTCCCCACACTCTCAACCTGTTGTCCGGGCGCCGCTTGGCCCGCGGGAAAACGGCTCGCCGATTTGCGCTCCGACCTCATGGGCACCATCTTAGCGCCGGGTCCGGAGCGCATCCGGCGCCCCCGAGCCAGAACACAGCCGTCCATACCTTGAGCCGAGGCCCCATGTCGGATCAGACTTCCGGTTTCCGCACCGAGCGCGACTCGCTCGGCGAGATGCAGGTCCCCGCCGATGCCCTGTACGGCGCCCAGACCCAGCGCGCCGTCGAGAACTTCCCGATCAGCGGGATCCGCTTCCCGCGCCGCTTCGTCCACGCGCTGGGCACCATCAAGAAGGCGTGCGCCCGCGCCAACCTGGAGATGGGGTGGCTCGACCCGCAGGTGGCCGACGCCATCTCTCGCGCCGCCGACGAGGTGATCGAGGGGACGCTCGACCCGCAGTTCGTCCTGGACATCTTCCAGACGGGGAGCGGCACCTCGTCCAACATGAACACCAAC
>JAFAYN010000022.1 GCA_019240375.1 Gemmatimonadota bacterium | reverse complement strand
CGCTCGTCCTCCTGTGCGTGGGACAGGTGGTGAGCGTACTGGTGGGCTCCGTCAACCTGGCGCTGGTGGTGACGGACCACGAGCGCGAGGCGGCGCTCGCCGCCGCCGGCTACACGCTGCTGAACGTGGGGCTCTGCGTGCTGCTGGTCCCGCGCTGGGGGATCGAAGGGGCCGCCGCCGCCGCCACGATCAGCCTGGTCGCCTGGAACCTCGTGCTGGCCGCTCGCGTCCGGCGCCTGCTCGGCATCCGTCCGACGGTCCTCGCCCGTCTCGAGGGGTCGCATGCCGCGCCCTGAAGCCGTGGACCGGGACGGCGCCCCGGACGGCCCCCTCGTTTCGGTGATCCTGCCGGTGTACAACCGCGCGGGGAGCGTCGAGCGGGCCATCCGCAGCGTCCTCGCGCAGACGTACCGCCCCCTGGAGCTGATCGTGGTCGACGACGGATCGACCGACGGGACACGCGGGGTGGTGGAGCGCTTCGGCGCGTCGCTCACCCTGCTGGCGCAGGAGCGCGCGGGCGCCTACGTCGCGCGCAACCTCGGCCTGCGGCACGCGCGGGGCGAGCTGGTGGCGTTCGCCGACTCGGACGACGCCTGGCTCCCCGACCGGCTCGCGGCGCAGGTGCCGCTGATGCGCCGGCCCGGGGTCGGCCTCGTCTTCGGGGACGTGGTCCACGTGACGGAGCCCCGCGCGGACGCGCCGCGGACCGGACGGACTTCGTTCCAGGTGGCCCCGCCCCGTCGGGGGCGCGCCGCGGGACAGTTCGCCTGGTGCAACTTCGTCCCTACCTGCACGGTGCTGGTACGCCGCGCGTGCCTGGAGGAGATCGGCGGCTTCGCAACGAGCGTCCCGGTCTCCGCCGACTACCTCGCCTGGTTCAGGATCGCGCTGCGCCACGAGGTCGATTTCGTGGATCGCCCCGTCGCCGAGTACACGGTGCACCCGGACGGGATCAGCTTCGACCTGGGCCGCTCGCTGGCGGCGCGCATCGCGCTCTTTTCCGGGGAGCTGCGGGAAACCCGCGACCCGGCGTCGCGCGACATCCTCCAGCGGCTCCTGTTCAACCTGTCGCTGCACCTCGCCCTCGCCGTCGTGCGCGGGCGTGCGCGGACCGTCGGCCGCACGACGTGGCGCTCTTGCGGTACGGCCTGGCGCGCGGCACACTTGCGGGCCCCGCTGTGGGGACTCGAGTTCGCCGCGCGGCAGGTGAACCTCCGCTTCAACCGAGGATCTCCATGAACCGTCCCCGCGTCAGCGTCGTCACCGAGACCATCACCGCCCGGTTCGACAACACCACCGGGTCGCTCCCGGACGACCTCGCCACCACCCTGCACGCGCTCGACCGGCAGACGTACCCGCGGGAGCGGATCGAGCGGGTCGTCGTCCTGGACGCCCAGGTGGCCGCCGACACCGCCGAGGAGCTGGGCCGCCGGTACCCCGGGGTGCGCTTCGTGGCCGCGCCCGCCACCAACTACTTCGCCGCGAAGAACGCCGGGGCCGAGGCCGCGACCGGGGAGATCGTCGCGCTGCTGGACAGCGACTGCGAGCCGCAGCCCGACTGGCTGGAGCGGCTCGTGACGCCGTTCGCCGACGGGGCGACGGCGGTGGCGGGCCGCACCCGGTACACGGAGGGGTCGTGGGCCGCGCGCACCTTCTCCATCCCCGACTTCGCATACGTCTACGGGGAGCCGGGAGGGGAGGCGACCGGGTTCAACATCAACAACGTGGCGTTCCGCCGCGAGGCGTTCCTGGCGCACCGCTTCGACGAGCGCATCCCCCGCAACGGCGGCTGCTTCTTCCTGTACCACAAGATGCGCGCGGCCGGCGCGCGGATCGTGTACGAGCCGGGCGCCGTGGTCTCGCACGCCGTGGACGTCCACGGGCTGGGCTTCGTGCGCAAGCACTTCGAGCGGGGGCACGACGGGGCGGTGATCTACCGGCTGGACGAGGGCGCCGTGCTGCGCGGGACGCCGTTCGTCCGCCGGTTCGGCGCACTGGCGCTGGTGGCGCTCAGCACCCGCCGCATCCTGCTCGACTGGCGGCGGCTGGCGCGGCACCGGCGCCAGATGGGGGTGCGGACGGTCGCCCTCCCCTACTACGCGGCCGTCGCAGTGGGGACGCGGCTGATCGAGCTGGCCGGGGGGATCTCCGCGATGGCCTGGCGGAGCGCGGGTAGACCGGCGTGACGATCAGGGGCGCATCGATCGTCTGCCTGTCGCTGATCGACTGGTCGTTCAACCGGCAGTTTCCCCAGGAGATCTCGGACGCGTTCGCCGCCGCGGGGAACCGTGTCCTGTTCGTGGAGAACACCGGGATCCGGCGCCCCGCGCTCCGCGACGCGTCACGGCTCTGGGTCCGCCTGCGGAACTCGTTGCGCGCCCGGGGCCGCACCTGGTCCACGGACCGCGGGACCGACGTT
>JAFAYN010000619.1 GCA_019240375.1 Gemmatimonadota bacterium | reverse complement strand
GTCGCGCTCCCCATCGTCACCCTGGTGGGGAGGCCGTCTCCCGTGCCTGAGGTCGCGTCCTGACGGGCGGAGCTTGTTCCGGCGAAGGACCCTGGCTACTGTTCGGGCACGGCAGGGATCACCAGCGCCGCCGGGCGCATCCGGGTTTTCCTGCCGTCGAGTGTCTTCAGCCGTGAGGTTTACGTGGCGCAGAGAACCGGAAGCGTGATTCACAGCGACCCCGAGATCCTGGGCGGTACACCCGTCTTCGTCGGTACGCGCGTACCGCTGAAGAACCTGATCGACTACTTCGAGGGCGGACACTCGCTCGACGACTTCCTGGACGACTTCCCGAGCGTAAGTCGGGAGCAGGCGGTCGCCGCTCTCGAAGAGGCCAAAGCAGCGCTGACCGAACGTGCGAGTGCTGCTTGACGAGTGCATGCCCCGCAAGCTCCGGCGCGAGCTGCCGGACCACGAAGTACGAACGGTCGTGGAGATGGGGTGGGGCGGCACCAGGAACGGAGCCCTGTTGCGCAGGGCGGCCGCGGAGTTCGACGTGTTCCTGACAGTAGACTCGAATCTTGAATACCAGCAGGACACCGCGGCTCTGCCGGTCGCCGTCGTGGTACTCGCCGCCTTCAGCAACGACATCGACGTTTTACGTCCTCTCATGCCCGAGTTGAGGGCGCTTCTCCCCACGATCGAGCACGGTCGTCTGTACCGCGTCGGATCTGCCGGCTGAACCGATGCCTGCTGCCGCTGCCGGCGGCGGGCCCTTCCTTACCTTCTCGTGTCGACCTTGTCTTCCACCGTACCCGACCGTACCTCGCGCCTGCACCTCGTCGGCGCGGTGCTGCTCGCCCTGTATGCGATCTCCATCGTCCGCGACCCGGACGGCTGGCGCTTCATCGACGGCGTGAACCTGCTGATCCACGAGGGTGGGCACCCGGTCTTTTCCTTCTTCGGGGAGTTCGCCACGGCGGCGGGCGGGACGCTGATGCAGCTCCTGGTGCCCATCGCCTTCACGGTGTACTTCCGGAGGGAAAGACAGCGCTTCGCCTCGTGCGTGACGCTCCTGTGGACCGGGGAGAACTTCTTCAACGTCGCGCGCTACATGGCCGACGCGCGCGCCCGGCTCCTCCCGCTGGTGGGCGGCGACGGGGCGGAGCACGACTGGGCGTACATGCTCGGGCGGCTGGGGATGCTGGAGCAGGACCAGCGGCTCGCGAACGCGGTGCGGCTGGTCGGGGCGCTGGTGCTGCTCGCGGCGGTGGTCGGCGCACTCAACGAAGCACTCCGCCGCAAGCCGGTCCCCGCCTCCGGCGACGCCCTCGCCGTGGAGGACCGGGCGCTGCGGAGCTATCTGGCCGCGCGCGACACGGACGCCGCGTAACCCGCCGCCCCTTCCACCGAGTTTCGGAACCCCATGGATCGTTCCTTGCCGCGCTCCGGCGGTCGAGGGACGATCCTTTTCATTCCGGAACCGGAGGACGGAGATGGCGATCATCGACGAGCTGGTGCAGCAGATCAGCGAGCGCACCGGGCTCCCCCAGGACAAGGCGCAGCAGGCGGCGCACGCCGCGATCGACTTCCTGGATTCGCGGCTCCCCGCGCCGGTCGGCGGGCAGCTGCGGAGCATGGTGGGCGGAGGCGGGGCGGGGGGGAGCGGCGGCGGGATGCCCGACCTGGGCGGGCTCGCGGGCGGACTGGGCGGGCTGTTCGGAAAGGGCGGCTCGTAGACCCGCCGGCTACGCGGGACGCAGGGCGCGCTGGAGGAGGCGCATGAAGCGGATCCCCTCCCGGCCGTACTCCAGCGCCTGCATCGCGCTGTTCCCGGTGGAGTGGGCGAACAGGCGCGTGATGCTGGCGTAGGGCTCCAGCCGGGGCGGGAGCGCCTCGTACAGCCGCAGCGTCTCGGTGAAGGGGATCAGCCGGTCGGCCTCGCCGTGGGCAAGCACCACCCGGGCGCGCAGGTGCGGGATGGCGAGGAGCGGGTCCAGGTCCGGGTCCGCCCGGAGCGCCGCGGCGGCCAGCCCGGCGGCGATGGCGCGGGCCCGCTCCAGGTCGCGCACCGGCTCCCCGGCGGGAGGCGCCAGGATGTCCCACACCTCGCGCTCCTCCGCGTCGAGCCCCGCCCGCGCCTCGGCCTTGAGCGGGTCGTAGTCGGCGTCGTTGGCGGAGGTGCGGCGCCGCCCCGCTTCGGCCGCCAGCTCGTGCGCCGCCTCCGCCACCCGCCCCATCCCTTCCAGCCCCGGGACCGCTGTCAGGTAGTTCCCGGCCAGGATCCAGCGCCCGTACGGGTCCGGGTCGAGCCGGTAGCGGATCCCGCCCCACTCGTGCTCGCCGGTGAACATGGAGCGGATGGCGCGGCCCAGCTCGAAGTACCCCCCGAACCCCACCACGCTGCGGATCACCCCGCGCAGCTCCGGCTTCGCCGCGGCGATCAGCGCGTGCGTGGCCCCGAACGAGAACCCCACCGCCCCCAGCCCGCCGGGAAGGACCTCCGGCCGCTCCCGCATGTACGCCGCGGCGGCGCCCAGCGTCTCGCGCGCGGTTTCCGAGCGCACCCGCAGCGCCCGCCAGGCGGGGACGTCCGGGACCAGCACCGCCGCCCCCGTGGACGCCAGCGCCCCGACGAAGCGGGTCAGCGACTCGTGCTTCCGCCCGGGGACGGTGACGCCGTGCAGCACCACCCATCCCGGCGAGCGGCTTCGCCCACGGGGGAGGTACAGCGTCCCCTCCACCTCGCCCCCGCCGACGGGGACGATCACCTCCTCGGTCCGGACGGGGAGGGCGGCGGGGCGGAGGTATCCGCGCAGGAAGCGTGCGGCACGCAGCATGGTCAGAGTCCCTTTGTCACCGGTGTGCGCTCCCCACCGCCTCCTCCAGCGAGCGGAAGCCTTCCCGCCGCAGGAGGGCGAGGAGCCCCAGGTTGATTGCCCGCACCAGGGCCGGCCCGCCGTAGACGAAGCCGGTGTAGAGCTGCACCAGGCTGGCCCCGGCGCGGATCCGCTCCCAGGCGTCGCGCGCGTCGAAGATCCCCCCGACGCCCACCACCGGGAGGCTCCCCCCCGTCTCCCGCCAGATCCGCGACACCACCTCCAGCGCCCGCGCCCGCACCGGCCGGCCGCTGATCCCGCCGTCGCCCAGCGCCGCCACCCGGTCGCCCGGCGTGCGCAGCCCCTCGCGCGAGACGGTGGTGTTGGTGGCGACGATCCCCGCGATCCCCTCCTCCCGCGCGATCCCCACCACCTCCACCACCTGCGCGTCCGTCAGGTCCGGAGCGATCTTGAGCAGGATCGGCTTCGCCGCCGTCCCGCGCGCGGCGGCCAGCTCCCGGGCGCGCCCGCGCAGCGCCCGCAGCAGCTCGCGCAGGGGGGCGGCGTCCTGCAGCGTGCGCAGGCCGGGGGTGTTGGGAGAGGAAACGTTGACCACCAGGTAGCGGGCGTACTCCTCCAGCAATTCCAGGCCGCGGAGGTAGTCGGCCGTGGCCTCTTCCAGCGGGGTGACCTTGCTCTTGCCGAGGTTGATTCCCAGCACCGGCTCGATGGGGGTGTCGCGCAGCCGCCGGGCGACGGCTTCCGCGCCGGGGTTGTTGAACCCCAGGCGGTTGAGGAGGGCGCCGTCCTCCGGGAGTCGGAAGAGGCGGGGCCGTGGGTTCCCGGGCTGGGCGAGCGCCGTCACCGTCCCGATCTCCACGAACCCGAACCCCAGCGCCCCCAGCGCGTTGAAGTGCGCGCCCGACTTGTCGAACCCCGCCGCCAGCCCCACCGGGTTGGGGAAGGGGATCCCCCAGCGGGTGACGCGCAGCGCAGGGTCGTCCACCGCCAGCAGGGCGCGCGCCGCTGCCCGCGCCGGGCGGGTGGCGAGCGCCGCGTCGAGCGCGCCGGTGGTCAGGCCGTGCGCGCTCTCGGCGGGGAGCCGGAAGAGCAGGGGACGGAGGAGCGGGTAGAGCATCCGGACGCGCGCAAAAGAAAGAGGGGCGCCGTCGGCACCCCTCGTCCGGCGCACCCCCGCGGGGGTGGCGCCGTG
>JAFAYN010000057.1 GCA_019240375.1 Gemmatimonadota bacterium | reverse complement strand
GGTCAGCTCCGCCCCCCGGTGCGCGGGGTCGTCCGCGTGGAGGGCCAGGACCGAGCGCCGCTCCCGCACCGCGCGCTCGGCGGGCGTCCCCGCGGCCGGGACCACGTTGGGCGGACTGTAGACCCCCGCGTCGTTCCCGCCGAAGCCGACGAAGGCGTCCGCCTCCGCGTCGTACGCCATGATGAAGAAGGCGTCGAAGGGGAGCACCCGGCGGCACGCCTCCTCCAGCACGTCGCGCAGGGCCTCGCGCGAGCGGGCGCCGATCACCCCGGCGGCGGCCCCCGCCACCGCCCGCATCCGCTCGGCCATGCGCTGGGCCTCGCGCTCGGCGCTCCGCAGCGCCTCCTCGGCCCGGCGCCGACCGGTGATGTCGCGGAGGAAGCCGGTGAAGAGCGGGTCGCCGCCGGTGGGGATGCGGGTGATGGTCAGCTCGACGGGGAACTCCGACCCGTCGGCGCGGACCGCCCAAGTCTCGATCCGCCGCCCCAGGATGCGGCCGCTGGTCAGGTGGCGGGCCACCCCACGCCGGTGCCGCCGACGGAGGCGGGGCGGGATGATCAGGTCGTCGAGCATCCGCCCGACCGCCTCCGCGGCCGGGCAGCCGAAGACGCGCTCCGCCGAGGGGTTGAACTCCATGATCCGCCCGGTCACGTCCATGGTGACGATGCAGTCCAGGGCGGCCTCCACCACCGCGGCCTTGCGCGCCTCGGAGCCGCGGGCCGCCGCCTCCGCGCGCTTCCTTTCCGCGCTTTCCAGCGCCAGCGACACCATGTCCGCCACCGAGGTGGCGAACTCCTGCTCTTCCAGCGTCCACTCCCGCGCCCCGCCCAGGTGCCCCTGGCACACCACCCCCACCATCCGCCCGTTGCGCCACACCGGGACGTCCAGCATCGCGGCGATCCCGAGCGGAACCAGGTACGCCTCGGCGAACTCGTGCGTCGCGGGGTCGTGGACGGCGTCGCCGGCGGCGATCACCCGCCGCTCCCGCAGCGTGGCGAAGTACTCCGGCAGCTCCGCCGCCCGCAGGGTGGGGCCTCCCTCGTGGAACCCGTCGGCACGGGTGTACAGCGTCCGGCAGACCAGCTCCTCGCCGTCGGGCGAGAAGAACCAGGCGCTGACCCGCTCGGCCTCCATCACCGCGGCGTCGCCCCGGACGATCCGGCGGAGCGCGGCGTCCAGCTCCTCCTCGTCGGCCCGCGCCAGCTCCAGGAGCGCCGCCTGGAAGCGCGCCGCCTGCCGGTGCCGGGCCTGCAGCGCCTCCTCGGCGGCCCGGCGCTCGGTGACGTCCAACGCGGCGCCGACCGCCCCGGTGACCGCCCCCTCGTCGTCGCGGAGCGCCGAGTAGCGGGTCTCGAAGACGTGGCCGCGTACCTCCACCATCGAGGTGACGTCCTCCCCGTCGAGGGCGCGGCGGACGTCGTCCAGGACCTGGGGGATCGCGCCGTAGATCTCGTACACGGACCGTCCCACCACCTCCCCGGGGCGCAGCCCCAGCACCTCCAGCGCCCGCCCCTCCGAAAAGGTGAAGACCCCGTCGCGGTCCAGGGCGAAGAGCACGGTGGGAACGCTGGTGAGCACGGTGCGCAGCCGCGCCTCGCTTTCCCGCAGGGCACGCTGCATCCGCCGGCGCTCGCCGGCTTCGGGGGGGGTCTCGACGTTCCGGTCCATGCGTCCCTCTGAGAACCGGTTCCGGGCGGGAGAGGTCGGGTAAACGCGCCGCAAGCGCCGTGCTACGGTGGGCGACGGACGGAGGGGGAAGCCAGGTGTTTACGGGAGAGCGCCTTACGAAGCGAGCGGGAGCCCGCCGGTGTTCGTCCTGATGCGCCCGTGCCACAGGTCGGGGCACGGGAGACCCGACACCGGAACGGACGGGGACTTCAGGAGGGGGAAAGCGGCGGAGCGGAAGGGACCGGCGGGGGCGGCGCGAAGTCGCCGGTGTACAGGAAGCGGACGACCAGCCGGCCGACGTCGCGGCGGTCCATGATGAAGGTGTGCGCGGCGGGGATCACCACCCGGGCCTTCGCGCCGGGGAGGAACGTTTCCGGGACCGAGACCTTGCCGTCGTACCGGCCGGCGATCACCCCGATCTCCACGCCAGGCGGCGTGGGGATGGTGCGAGCGGTGCTCCCCGGCGCGGTGCGCAGCTCGGGGAGGGGGCGCAGGAGCCACCCCAGCCAGGGGGCGTAGCGGTCGGCGCTGTGCGACCCCTGGTTGGGCGGCGCCAGCATCACCACCCGCCCCACGTGCTCCGGCGGCCGGTTGGCGACCACCCAGCGGATGATGATGTTCCCCAGCGAGTGCCCGACGAAGTGGATCCGCTCCGGGGGCGGCCCGTCGAGCGAGGCGAGGTCGCGGCTCAGCTCCGCCCCCAGCTCGGGGATGGTGGCCGAGGTGCTGGAGTACCCCCAGTTGAGCACCCGGTAGCCCCGCCGCTCCAGCGACCAGGCCAGCGGGAGCATCGAGAGCCGCGACCGCCCCAGCCCGTGCACCAGCACCACCAGCTCCCGCCCCTCCACGGGGCGTATCGCGGCGTGGGCGGACGGCTCGGCCCGCGGCGAGCCGGCGTACGAGGTGCCCACGCTCGCGGCGAGCACACCCGCCACTCCCAGGGCCAGGAGCCCGCGCCTCACGCCGGACATGCAGGCTGTCCCCTGTAACCTGTCCCCTGTAACCTCGCCGTCAGTCCCATTCCGGCTCCAGGTTGGCGTAGCGCAGCACCACCTTCTTCCGCCCCACGGTGTCGAAGTCGATGGTGGCGCGCACGTCCGCCCCCACCCCCGACAGCTCCACCACCGTCCCCGCCCCGAACTGCGGGTGCCGCACCCGGGCGCCCTTGATCAGCCGGGGCGCCTCCTGCGAGTCGGAGTAGTCCACCTGGTAGCTCTCGTCCTCCGGCGCGGCGGCCTTGGGCCGTCCCCGCGACGAGGGCGAGGCGTACCCCAGGTCGCCGAAGTCCCCGAACCCCAGCCGGTCGCCCCGCGTGCGCGACCCGCCGCCCGCCACGCGCCAGGGGCGGTACGGGGCCATCCGCTCCACCACGCGCGGGGTGCGCCGCGCTTCCAGCAACTCCTTGGGGACCGCTTCCAGGAACGAGGAGGGGACCGCGTCCAGCCACTCCGCCCCTCGCCGACGGCGACGCGCGGTGGTGAGGTACAGCTTCCGCTCCGCCCGGGTGATCCCCACGTAGAAGAGGCGCCGCTCCTCCTCCAGCTGTTCCGGCTCGTCGTACGAGCGGGCCATGGGGAAGAGCCCCTCCTCCATCCCGGCGATGAACACGAAGGGGAACTCCAACCCCTTGGCGTTGTGCAGCGTCATCAGCGACACCGCGTCGGCGGTGGGGTCGTGCTGGTCGATGTCGGCCACCAGCGCCACGTGGCTCAGGAACAGGTCCACGGCGCGCGGCGAGGTTTCACCCGCCTCCTCCAGCTCGGCCAGCAGCTCCGGGTCGCCCTCGTCCAGGCGCGTCTGCAGGTCGGCCGCGCCCGCGATCAGCTCCTCCAGGTTGGCGACCCGCTCCTCGCCGTCCGGCCCCTCCTCCTCCAGCATCTGCACCAGCCCGGAGGCGCGCACCAGTTCGCGCAGCAGCTCGTCCAGGCGGATCCCCCGCTCCGCCAGGGCGGCGTGCTTCTGGATCAGCCCGGCCAGGTCGGTCAGCGCGCCGACCGCCGCGCCGCGGATCCCGGTCGCCCGCTCCGCCTGCCCCGCCGCCTCCAGCAGCGTCATCCGCTGCCCGGGGACGCGCGGGGAGGGCTGCGTCGCCGCCCACTCCGCCAGCCGCGCCACCGAGGTGTCGCCGATCCCCCGCTTGGGGACGTTGACGATGCGCAGGAACGCCTCGTTGGCCGCGGGGTTGGCGACCAGGCGCAGGTACGCCATGGCGTCCTTGACCTCGCGCCGCTCGTAGAAGCGCGTCCCGCCCACGATCCGGTAGGGAAGCCCCTCGCGCAGCAGCGCCTCTTCCATGGCGCGCGACTGGGCGTTGGTACGGTACAGGACGACGAAGTGGCGCGGCCCGACCTCGGGGTTGTCGCTCATCCGCGCCTCCATCTCCGCGGCGATCCAGTCCGCCTCGTCGGCCTCGTCGGCGCACTCCACCAGGGTGATGCGCTCCCCCTCCGGGTTCTCGGTGCGGAGCGTCTTCCCCTTGCGGCGGACGTTCTCGGAGATCACCCGGTTGGCGGCGTCCAGGATGGTGCGCGAGGAGCGGTAGTTCTGCTCCAGGCGGATCATCCGCGCCTCGGGGAAGTCCTTTTCGAAGTCGAGGATGTTGCGGATGTCCGCTCCGCGCCACCCGTAGATCGACTGGTCGTCGTCGCCCACCACGAACAGGTTGCCGTGCTCCTCGGCCAGCAGGCGGAGGAAGACGTACTGCGCGCGGTTGGTGTCCTGGTACTCGTCCACCAGCACGAACTGGAAGCGGTCGCGGTAGCGCTGGAGCGTGTCCGGGAAGGCCCGGAAAAGCTCCACCGGCTTGACCAGCAGGTCGTCGAAGTCGAAGGCGTTGGCGTCGCGCAGCGCCCGCTGGTAGCGCTCGTACACCTCGGCCACCTTCCGCTGGAAGGGGTCGATGGCCCGCTCCTGGTACGCCTGCACCCCCATCAGCTCGTTCTTGGCCGACGAGATGGCGGCGTGGATCGCCTTGGGACTCCAGCGCTTGGGATCGAGCTGCAGCTCGTCCTTGACGATGCGCCGCACCAGCCCCTCCACGTCGCCCGCGTCGTAGATCACGAAGTTGGGGGTCCACCCCAGGCGGGTGGCGTCGCGGCGGAGGATGCGCGCCCCGATGGCGTGGAAGGTCCCCATCCACATCCCGGTCGGCTCGCGCCCCAGCAGGGCGCGGATCCGGTCGCGCATCTCCCCGGCGGCCTTGTTGGTGAAGGTCAGCGCCAGGATGCTCGACGGGTCCACCCCGAACTCCTCCACCAGGTTGACGATCCGGTGGGTGAGGACGCGGGTCTTCCCCGACCCCGCTCCGGCGAGGACGAGGAGAGGCCGCTCGAAGTGCTCGGCGGCCTCGCGCTGCTCCGGGTTCAGATGGGACAGGTCCAGCGGCATCAGCTGCTCCCCACGAGGGTTGCTTCCTTGGTCTGTTCGGCGGGGGCGACGGGGAGGAGCATCACGAAGGTGGCGCCCCTCTCGGCCGGGAGGAGCACCAGCTTCCCCCCGTGCACGTCCTGCACGATGCGGCGGGCCAGCGAGAGCCCCACCCCCCACCCGCCCTTCTTGGTGGTCACCCCGGGCTCGAAGATCTGCTTGCGGACCGCGGGGGACACGCCCGGACCGTCGTCGGCGACGCGGATCGCCACCCGGCGGGCGGTGGCCTCCGCCCGCACGGTGATGGTCCCCCCCGTCCCGGCCAGCGCGTCCAGGGCGTTCTTGATCAGGTTCTCCAGCGCCCACTCCAGCAGAACGGCGTTCCCCAGGATGGGTGGGACCCCGTCCTCCACCTCCATCACGATCTCCACCCCGTGCCCGAACTTGGGGAGGCGCACCCGGACGTAGCGCTCCAGCCCGCGCAGGAGCCGGCGCGCGTCCACCGGCTCGCGCCGCACCGGACGGCCGATCCACTCGAAGCGGTGGGCCACCTTTTCGAGCCGGTCCAGGTCGGCCTCCATCTCCGCGGCCACGGCGGGGAGCGAGGCCATCCCCTCCCGCTCCTCCGGCGGGAGGCGGAGGATCTCCACCCACCCGCTCAGCGACGAGAGCGGGGTCGCCATCTGGTGCGCCGACTCGCGCGCCATCGCCGCCCAGATCCGCTCCCGC
>JAFAYN010000499.1 GCA_019240375.1 Gemmatimonadota bacterium | reverse complement strand
CCGTGGCGTTGCTGGAGCTACCGGACGAGAACGCCGTCATCAAGGTGCAGCTCCCCACCGCGCTCCCCCTCCTGGCGGTGAACGTGGCGCTGATGTACTTCCTGGTCTTCCGGTACTGAGATGGAATCGACGACGCTGACGCCGGAGCTGGCCGAGAAGTTCGCCTCGCTCGCCCTCGCCCACGTGGAGCGGGAGTTCCCCAGCAAGCTGGACCACGTGATGACCGGCCCGGAGGAGGTCCGCGGCCCACACGAATTGCACCCGGTCTTCTACGGGAGCTTCGACTGGCACTCGTGCGTGCACGGGTACTGGCTGCTGGCCCGGCTCCTCCGGCGCTTCCCGGAAATCCCCGAGGCCGGACGCATCCGGGAGCTGTTCGACCGGCACCTCACCGAGATCCGGGTCGCCGCCGAGGTAGCCTACCTCCGCCAGCCGCTCCGCGCCACCTTCGAGCGGCCGTACGGCTGGGCGTGGTTGCTGATGCTGTCCGGCGAGCTGGCCCGGCACGACACCCCCGACGGCCGGCGCTGGCACGCCGCGCTGGTTCCGCTCGCCGACGAGTTCGTGGGGCGCTTCCACGCCTTCCTTCCCGTGGCCACCTACCCGGTGCGGGTGGGGACGCACTTCAACACCGCCTTCGCCCTGGCGCTGGCGCTGGAGTACGCGCGCGTCGTGGACGACGGGCCGCTGGGTGAGCTCCTGGTGACGAAGGCGCTGGCCTGGTACGGCGAGGACGCGGACTGCCAGGCGTGGGAGCCGGGTGGGGACGACTTCCTTTCCTCCGCGCTGGTCGAGGCCGAGTGCATGCGCCGGGTGCTCCCGCGGGACCGCTTCGCCGCCTGGTTCGACCGCTTCCTCCCGCGCGTCGAACGGCGGGAGCCCGCCACCCTCTTCCTCCCCGCCACGGTCAGCGACCGGAGCGACGCCAAGATTACGCACCTGGACGGGCTGAACCTGAGCCGCGCCTGGTGCTGGCGCTCGCTGGCCGGCACCTGGCCCGAGGGCGACTCCCGGCGTGCACTGGCGCTGGAAGCGGCCGACGTGCACCTGGCGGCCAGCCTCCCCCACGTGGCCGGGGACTACATGGGCGAGCACTGGCTCGCCACCTTCGCGCTCCTGGCGCTGGACACGGACACGGCATGACGCAGCGGCTCTACTACACCGACTCGTACCTCGACACCTTTCGCGCGCGGGTGGAGGAGCTTTCCGCCGACGGGGTGCGGGTGTACCTGGACCGCACCGCCTTCTATCCCACCTCCGGCGGACAGCCGTTCGACACCGGCACGCTGGGCGGCGCCGCGGTGGTCGCCGTGGTGGACGAGGGGGAGCGGGTCGCCCATGTCCTCGCGGAGCCGGCCGCGGCTCTCGCCCCGGGAGCGGAGGTGGAGGGACGGATCGACCGCGGGCGCCGCTTCGATCACATGCAGCAGCACACCGGGCAGCACCTCCTTTCCGCGCTGCTCCAGGAGCGCTGGGGGTGGGCGACGACCAGCGTGCACTTCGGTCCGGAGACGAACACCCTGGACCTGGCGGTGGAGAGCATCTCCCCCGAGCAGGTGGCCGAGGTGGAGCGCCAGGCGAACGAGGTGGTGTACGAGAACCGGCCGCTGGCGGTGACCTTCGAGGACGCCGCGGAGGCGGACGGGCTGCGCAAGGCCTCGGAGCGGACCGGCACGCTGCGCATCGTCACCATCGAGGGGGTGGACCGCTCCGCGTGCGGGGGGACGCACGTCCGCGCCACCGGCGAGATCGGGGTGATCCTCCTCCGCCGGACCGAGCGGGTACGGAAGACGGTGCGGCTGGAGTTCGTGTGCGGCGGACGGGCGGTGCGCCGCGCCCGCGCCGACTTCGAGGCGCTGTCGCGCATCGCCGGCCCGCTCAGCACCTCTCTGGACGACGCGCCCGCGGTGGTGGCTGCGCAGACCGAACAATTGCGCGAGGCCGCGTCGATTCGCAAGCGGATGCGGGAGGAGCTGGCCGGGGCGCAGGCCCGCGCGCTGGCGGACGCGGCGGCGCCGGACGGGGCGGGGGTACGCTGGATCGTGGAGCGGCGCCCGGCCTGGGACGCGGACGAGCTGCGGGCCCTGGCGCACGCGGTGTCCACCCTGCCGAAGGCGGTGCTGGTCGCCGCGGTGGAAGCGCCGCCCACGGTGATGCTGGCCGCTTCGGCGGATTCGGGCGTGGACGCGGGCGTCGCGCTGAAGCCGGCGCTCGTGGCGGCGGGAGGGCGGGGCGGGGGCTCGCCGCGCGTGGCGCAGGGGAGCGTCCCCGTCGCGGCGGCGCTCGACGCGGTGCTCGCCGCGCTCCTCCCCCGGTAGACACATCCACGGAAGCACACGCTGCCCATGAGACGATCCCTTTCCCTGCTCCTCCTGTCCGCGGCGCTCACCGGGCCCGTCCTCGCGGCGAGCGCCCAGGCCCCGGCGGCTGTGGCCGACACGGCCGCCCTGATGCAGCCCGGGGTCGCGCGCGAGCTGGCCCGGGTGCGCGCCGCGACGCTCTCCGGCGTGAGCTACGACCTGTCGCTGGACGTCACCCGGCGCGACACGGCGGTGGGCGCGGTGGCGATCGGCTTCGACCGGCGCGCCGACGCGGGTGACCTTGTGCTCGACTTCCGCGGGCCTGAATTGCGCTCGCTGGCCGTCAACGGCGTCCCCGTGACCGACCACGTCTGGAGCCGGGGGCACGTCCTGATTCCCGCCCGCCACCTGCGCGCCGGGCGCAACCGGGTGGAGGCGCGCTTCACCGCCCGCATCGCCCAGGCGGGCGCCCCGGTCATCCGCGTGGACGACGCCAGGGACGGCGCGACCTACCTGTACACGCTGCTGGTCCCCTCCGACGCCAACGCGCTCTTCCCCGCCTTCGACCAGCCCGACCTCAAGGCCCGCTTCCGGGTGGAGATCGTCGCGTCGGCGGGGTGGAAGGTGCTCGCCAACGGGCCGCTCGCGGGGCGGGAAGCGGCGCCGGGCGGGACGCGCTGGCGCTTCGCCGCAACCGAGCCGATCTCCACCTACCTGGCGGCGTTCGCGGCGGGGCCGTGGACCACGCGCGAGCCCCGGCCGGGCGAGGGGCGCCCGATCACCCTGTACGCGCGGGCCTCGCGCCGGGGCGAGGTGGACGCCGACACCCTGGTCCGCATCGACCGGGACGCGGTGGGGTGGCTGGAGCGCTACTTCGGCGTCCCCTTCCCCTTCGCCAAGTTCGACATGCTCCTCGCCCCCGCCTTCCCCTTCGGCGGGATGGAGCACGTGGGAGCGGTCTTCTACAACGAGAACTCCTTCGTCTTCCGCGAGCCCCCCACCCTGAACGAGCGCCTGGGGCGCAAGGCCACCATCTACCACGAGGTGGCGCACCAGTGGTTCGGGGACCTGGTCACCATGCGCTGGTTCGACGACCTGTGGCTCAAGGAAGGGTTCGCCACCTACATGGCGGCCAAGATGCAGGACGAGCTGGACCCCGGCTCCGAGGCGTGGAAGACCTTCTACCTCCGCAACAAGCCGCTGGCCTACGGGGTGGACGCGACGGCGGGGACCACGCCGGTCTGGCAGGAGCTGGACAACCTGGACCAGGCCAAGAGCAACTACGGCCCCATCGTCTACAACAAGGCCCCCGCCATCCTCAAGCAGCTCAACTACCTGGTGGGGGAGGACGCCTTCCGCCGCGGGCTGGGGATCTTCCTCCGCCGCCACGCCTACGGCAACGTCACCTGGCAGGAATTGCTGTCCGCGCTGGAGGAGGCGTCCGGGCAGTCGCTGAAGGCGTTCGGGGAGCAGTACATCCTGCGCGCGGGGATGCCGGTGGTGGAAACGGAGCTGGCGGAGGAGGGGGGACGGGTGCGCCGGCTCGCCCTGACGCAGCACCCGGCGCGCGACCTCCCCGGCGACCCGGGCGGGTGGTGGCCGGGGCGGGTGCGGGTGCGGCTCGCCTACCACGACCGCCCCGACACGGTGCTGGACGTGGCCTTCGCCGGTCCCGCCACCGAGGTCGCCGCGGCGGCCGGGCTCCCCGCGCCGGACTACGTGTGGGCCAACCAGGGGGACTACGGCTACGGCCTCTTCCTCCTCGACCCGCGCAGCGCCGGGTACGTCCTGCTGCACGTCGGCGAGACGCGCGACGGGCTGGAGCGGGCGATGCTCTGGGGCGCGCTCTGGGACCTGGTGCGCGAGGCGCGCCTCTCCCCCGCCGAGTACCTGGCGGTCTCGCTGCGGGAACTCCCCCGCGAGCAGGACGAGCAGATCGCCGCCACCCTGCTGGGCCGGGCCTCCACCGCGCTGACCCGCTACCTCCGCGACGACCAGGCCGCCGCGCTCCTCCCCGCCTGGGAGCGGCTCCTCCTGGCGCGCAGCGGGGACGCCTCGCTCCCCTACGGGCTGCGTAAGGCCAGCCTGGACGCCTTCCTCGGGCTGGCGCGCACCCCGGAGGCGCGCGCCGCCCTGCGCGAGTACCTGGCGGGGACGCGCCGCTTCGACGGGCAGCCGCTCCGGCAGCCGAGCCGCTGGGCGGCGGTGCAGCAGCTCGTTTCCCTGGGCGACCCGGCGGCCGACTCGCTCCTCCGCGCCGAAACGGCGCGCGACACCACCGCCGAGGGGGCGCGGCGGGCCTTCGTGGCCGGCGCGGCGCGTCCCACGGCGGAAGCCAAGGCGGAGTACTTCCGGCGCTACCTGGACGATCCCACGCTCAACGAGGAGTGGGTCACCGCCAGCCTTGGCGCCTTCAACGACCCGGCGCAGGCGGCGCTGGTCCTCCCCTACCTGCGCTCCTCGCTGGAAAAGCTGGAGTGGATCCGCGACAACCGGCGCATCTTCTTCCTCCCGCGCTGGGTGGAGACCTTCGTGCGCGGGCAGACCGACGCGGCGGGGCTGGCGGCGGTGGACGCGTTTCTCGCGGAGCACCCGCAGCTCCCGGCCGACCTTCGCCGCAAGGTCCTCCAGTCGCGCGACGAGCTGGAGCGCACCGTCCGCATCCGGGAGCGTCCATGACCGGCCGCTCGCTTCTCCGCTCCGTCCTCCCCGCCGCGCTCGTCCTGGCGGCGCTGGCCGCCCCGGCGGGAGCCCAGCGCCGCGCGCCGTCGCTGTCGAGTCTGCGGACGGCGCCCGGGGTCACGTCCCCGCTCCCGTCCGCCCCGCGGGTCCAGGCCGAGAGGGAGCCGGGCGTCCCCCTGCTGGTGGGCGGCGGCATAGGTGGTGGGCTGGCGGGCCTCGTCGCCGGTGCCTATCTCGGCTACGGGGTGGAGCTCGGCCAGTCGGGGTGCCACGACGAGGAGCTCTGCGGGCTGGGCGGCGCGCTCCTTGGCGCCGCCCTGGGAGAAGCGCTCCTCCTTCCCTACGGCGTCCACCTGGCCGACCGGAGTCGTGGGAGCTACGGCAGGACCTTCCTGGCCTCGTTCGGGACCGGGGCGGCCGGCCTGCTCCTGCTCGGCGCGACCGGTGAAGCCGCGGGGGAGCTGTGGTGGGCCGTTCCCGTGGCCCAGATCGCCGCCGCGGTGGCCGTGGAGCGCAGGACGGCCCGCCGACGCACCTCCATCCATCCGGTGCAGCCATGAACGACGCCGTCTTCCGCGACAACGTGGTGGTGCTCACCGGCGCCTCGGCCGGGATCGGGCGGGAGCTGGCGCTCCAGCTCGCCGGTCGGGGGGCGTGGCTCGCCCTGGCCGCGCGCGACGTGGGCCGGCTGGAGGAGGTGGCGGAGGAGTGCCGCGAGCGGGGCGGGCGGGCTCTGGTCGCCCCCACCGACGTGGGGGAGGAGGCGCAGTGCCGCCGGCTCATCGACCGGACCATGGCGGAGTACGGCGGAGTCGACACCCTGGTCAACAACGCCGGGATCGGGATGTGGGCGCGCTTCGAGGAGATCACCGACCTGTCGATCTTCGAGCGGATCATACGCGTCAACTACCTGGGGAGCGTGTACTGCACCCACTACGCGCTTCCGCACCTCAAGCGCAACCGCGGGCGGATCGTGGGCGTGTCCAGCCTCACGGGGAAGACCGGGGTCCCCACGCGCAGCGCCTACGCGGCCAGCAAGCACGCAATGGCCGGGTTCTTCGACTCGCTGCGCATCGAGCTGATGGGCTCGGGCGTCACCGTCACCATGGTGTATCCCGGCTTCGTCGCCACCGGGATCCGGGAGCGGGCGTTCGGGGCGGACGGGCGTCCGCTGGGCGAGGGGAACAGCCCCGTGCGCGAGGACGAGGTGATGACGGTGGAGGAGTGCGCCCGCCTGATCGAGCGGGCCGCGGCGGAGCGCCGGCGCGAGCTGGTGATGACGCGCCGGGCGAAGGTGGGGATGTGGCTCAAGCTGCTCGCCCCGCGGATGGTGGACCGCATCGCGCGGGACGCGATCGAGCGGGGGAAGTAGCCGTCCGCCGGGCCGGCCTCAGGAGCCGCCGTCGTGGGTGGAAACCACGATGGCGCCGGCCATGTGCTGCGTGCTCTGGCCGGGGAGTCCGCGCGCCTGCGCCGCGTCGAGGAAGCGGATCGACGTCACGGAGCCGGCTTCGATCGAGCGCAGCGCCTCCACGTCCCCCAGGCGGCTGTTGTTGTAGTAGACCCCGATCACGGTCTCGAACCGGGCGCTCCGGGTCAGGGGCTGGCGGAGCCAGTCCGGCCGGAGCCGCTGCACGATGTCGTAGGCGTCCCGCGCGGGAACACCCCGGATCTCCTCCGCCGTGATGAGGTCGTGATCGGGGGCGGGAGTGCCGCTCCGTCCCGTCCCGGCGGACGCGCAGCCGCCCGCCAGCATGACCAGGGCGGCGATTCGTAGGAAGAGGTTCATGGAGGTCGTGGTCGGTGGGTTCGTGGCGAGGCGTCGTGAAGCCGGAGAGGCCACCCCGCACGGGGTGGCCTCTCCGCATTTACCGCACCGGTCGCATGCTCACGGGGCGCTGCCGGGGAGCGAGCCACCCAGCGTGTAGGACTCGATCCCGGCCGCGGCGAACTCGCGCCCGGGGATGGGGAAGTGCAGCAGGGTCCCCTTGGGGAGGAGCCCCCAGCCGCGGCCGTCGAACCAGCGCACGTACGGATCGCTCCCGGCCACCTCGATTCCCTTCTCGTACATCAGCGCGTCGCGGAGCGAGCCGCAGGCCCCCGTCGCCGTCTTCGGGACGCAGCTCCGGCTCTCGGGCACCCCCGCCGCCGTGACCGCCGGCAGCTTCCCCTGCGCCTGCCGCGAGAGGTTGATCAGCGCCGCGGCGCCCGCCGCGTTGCCGGTCTCCAGGAGCGCCTCGGCCTTCAGCAGGTCCATCTCCGTCTTGAAGATGAGCGGGAGGGCCCCGTCGCGATAGCGGCCGCCCAGCCGGAACCACTGGTACGCGGAGAAGTGGTACGTCCCCCGGGACGGAGTGAAGTTTATGTCCGTCGTGCAGTACCGGAAGTAGCTGCCGTTGACGGGACCGTCCGCGGGCGGGGTGCCCGCGCCCTCGATCCGCCGGTCCGGCGTATGGAGGGTGAAGCGCGTCCGCTGGTCCACCGGCTTGGCCAGCCACTGCTGGTACTGGCCCGTGGTGTCCGCCGGCCCGATCAGCTTGTAGTCCGCGCGGTAGTGGATCGTGGTTCCCGCGTTGCACTGCCGCTGCGCCGCGGGGGTGTTGGTGGAGAACTGCGAGTACTGCTTGTAGGCGCTGGACAGCACGTTGACCTCTCCGACCGGCGCGTGGTCGGCCGTGATCCCCGCGTCGACCAGCTGGGCCACCGCCGCCCAGTTCACCGCCTTCCGCTCCGCCGACGACCGGGCGGAGTACACCATGAGCCGGGCGGCGTAGGTGTTCGCCAGCCGCGCCAGGTCGGTGTTGGTGAGGGCCAGCCCGTTGATCCAGGTGGCCGGCAGCGTGAAGGTATTCTGCGAGGAGAGCGTCGCGGCCTCCCGGAGCATCGCCAGCGCCGAATCGCGCACCTCGGTGTACGGCTTCAGCTGGAGCGCGGCCAGCACCTTCGGATCGTTGAGGTCCGTGCCCTCGCTGACGATGTACGCCCGGTCGTAGTACAGCGAGATCGTCGCGTGCAGCAGCCCCTGCGCGAACTTCGCGAAGGCCCGCGTGCGGGCGGTCTGGTCCACGCCGCCGATGTCGACGTGGTTCCCCGCGTTCACGTACCGGAGCCCGGCGTTGGCGTTGCTGATCCCGCCGTACCAGTCGTACCAGGGGCCCTGGTTCACGAAGCGGTTGGCGTACGCCGGATCGTTGTTGAAGATGGCGCGCGGCTCCGACGACAGGTCCAGCACGCCGAAGTTCGCCGACGTGGCCGTGAACTCGTCCGCCATGGCGGAGATCACGATGCCGGTTCCGCTGGTGTTCCCCTGGTTGTTGTCCCAGTACGGCCGCCAGGCGCTCGCCACCAGCGCCTGCACGTCCGAGGGATCCAGCAGGATCCGCTGGACGTCGGGCTGGTTCGGATTGGTGACTTCCAGGTCCTGGCAGGCGCCCGCGAGGAGCGCCGCGCCGAGAGCCCCGACCACCAGTCTGCTGTAGTTCTTCATGTCCGAGGTTTCTCTTGGCTAGAAGCTGAAGTCTACCAGCGCCGTGATGGTCCGGTAGTTCGGATAGACGAAGTTGTCGGCGAGCGTACCGATCCCACCCACCTCCGGGTCGTACCCGCTGAACCGGGTCCACGTGTACAGGTTCCGGCCGATCAGCCCGACGGTCGCCCGGTCCGCGCCGACGGAGCGCAGGAAGCGGAAGCGGTCGGACCGCAGGGTGTAGTTGACCGCGAGCTCGCGCAGCTTCACGAAGCTCCCGTCCTCAACGAAGT
>JAFAYN010000490.1 GCA_019240375.1 Gemmatimonadota bacterium | reverse complement strand
CTCCCGTACAGCGCGGTCGCCGGGCCCTTGAGGATCTCGATCCGGTCGGCCTGCGGGACGTTGACCTCGTACAGCGCGTTGTGGTTGAAGAAGCCGGTGGAGCGGGTGGGGACCCCGTCCTCCAGGAACAGGTACATCGGCTTGGTCCCCATCGGCTGGCGGATCGCCGTCTTGTGCCCCTCGCCGCCGTTGTCGGCGATCCACACCCCCGCCACCCGCCCGACGATCTCGGAGGGGTGGGCGGGGCGCACCTCACGGATCTCCGCCCCACTCACCGTCCCCACCGAGGCCGGCGTGGCGGACTTCAGACGCGCCTCGCGGGTGGCGCTGACCACCACCCCCTCCAGTTCCACCGCCCGCTCGCCCAGCACCAGCCGGGCCCGCGCCTCGCCGCCGGCGGGGACGGTCACCGCCTGCTCGGCGGGGGTATAGCCGATCCGCTCCGCGCGGAGCGTCACCGCGCCGGCAGGCACCCCGGCGACGCGGAAGCCGCCGCGGGCGTCGGTGGTGGCGCTGCGGCCGCCCGGCTGCACGGTGACCGTGGCGCCGGACAGCGGTGAGCCGCCGGACGAGGCCACCGTCCCGGCGACGCCCCCCGGCTGCTGGGCCGCGGCGGGGGCGGCATGGAAGGGGAGCGCGAGCAGGAGCAGCGCGAGAAGGTACGCGCCGCGGCCGGAGCGCGCCCCGTGGGAACGCGAACGAAAGAACGAGAACATGGTCTCCACCGGAGATGAACGTTGCTGACCCGCGGCAGGCCATGGGGCCGACCGCGCACGAGGACTTCGCCGTGCCCGTGGGCACGGTGTGGTGTCAGCAGGCGCGGGGTGGAGCCTGGGCGAAGGGGAGGACGTGCGGGGTGCGGCCGGGGAGGTGCTCCGCGGCCTCGGGCATTTCGGACCGGACCCGCGGCGGGGCCCAGGACGCGACGAAGACCGGCGCCTCGGCCGGGAGCGGGGTGGCCCCGCCGCCCATGCACGCGCCGACGCAGGTGCAGGCGCCGTGCTCGGCGTGCGAGGGCGCCTGTCCGTGGTGGGCGGACATGTCGTGGCCGTGCCCGCCCATGTCCATGGCGGCGCCCGCGGGGGCGGAGGCCGGCACGTGCACCACGGAGATCCCGTCGTGGTGCGGGCAGTGGGGACGGCCGAATCCCTCCCCCGACCCCAGCAGCAGGAACACCGCTGCCAGGAGCAGGGAAGCCAGACGGAACGGGGTTCCGTGCCTGGGCTTCGTCGGGAAGGGGATCGGGCCTTTCATGCCGAACAGTATAACGTGTGCGTCGGGAGTACAGAATAGGGTTGATCGACCCACCTGCGTGGGAGTTTTCCCCACGCGCCCGGCAGGGCTTGTACGGCGCGCCTCTCCCCTACGAACACGGGCGGCGCCGCGAGCGTTCCCTACGAGGCGGTGAGGAGCCCCTGCCGCAGCGCGAACTGCACCAGCTCGCTCCGGTGGCGCAGGCTCAGCCTGTCCATCAGCCGCTGGCGGTAGGTGTCCACTGTTTTGGAGCTGATGCGCAGCCGGTCGCCGATCTCCGTAGCCGTGTACCCCCGGCCGTCAGCGCCAGCACCTCGCGCTCCCGGGCGCTGAGCAGCTCCAGCGGCTCACAACGTCTTCGAACCTTGGACGTGGTGGGCCGCTCCAGAGCCCGCAAACTGCGCGGTCTCTTCCGCGGGGTCGGGGAGACTGCCGAAACCGCCGGCAGTCTCCCCGACCGCTACGGGAGCCACGCCCAAACCGCCGGGCGCGTCTCCCTCGCAACATCTTCTGGGAACGGCAGGGAACGGCGAAAAACACGCAGGACGAGCATTCTCGCGGACGCCGGCCCTTCTCGTCCGGCAGACACCGCCGGGCTTATGAAAAGCCCGGCTGAGCACGGCGGGCGTCCTCCGGACGCATTCCGCCCGGCAGGGCGGTTGTAGTCCCTAACCGGGGGTTTCACACCCCCGGCGATTAGCGGCACACCCAGCCCCGGGCTTGACCTCACACAATATGTCTCTTAACATGCGTGAACACCTGCACTCCGACACCCTGCCGGAGCCAGCATCTCTTCCAGGAGGACGCATGAGCCGCTCGATCAAACA
>JAFAYN010000458.1 GCA_019240375.1 Gemmatimonadota bacterium | reverse complement strand
ACTGGAACGAGTAGTCCCAGAGCGTCAGGTCGCCCGGGGTGGCGGGCGAGTCGGAGTGCCGGTCCGCCGACTGCTTCTGCATGGTGGGCGGGGTGGGGAGCATCCGGTTCACCACCGGGATGTCGCTCGGCGCCGCGCCCAGGTCGTAGTCGAACGGCCCGTTGACGAACTGCAGCCAGCGGCTCTGCACGTACCCCTCGATCCCCGGCACCGTTTCGCGGTCGAACTCCAGGTGCGTCACCTGCAGCGCGAGCCGCAGGGGGACGTACGCCTGGTCGGGGACGTTCTTGGAGGTGAAGACGAAGCCCAGCCGCGGCTCGTAGGTGTGCCGGTTCCCCTCCCCGTCCACCACGGTGGTGGGGCCCAGGGGGATGCGCGCCGGGGTGAGGGAGAAGTTCTGGTTGGCGCCCGCCGAGGCCCCGCCGGTGGGCTGCCCGTACAGGCTGGGCGGTCCCCCCGGCGCGGCGTCCGGGGCGCCGGACACCTGGGAGAGCCCGAAGACCGTCACCGTGCCGGCCGAGTACGCCGCCCCGAGCTGGTTCAGGAGCTGCTGCCGCAGCTTTTCCCGGGCCGCCCACAGGGTGGAGTCGTCCTCCGCGCTGGTGGAAAGCACCGGGAGGACCGAGGCGCTGATGCTCCCCGCCAGCGACTCCTTGGCCGCCAGCACCCGCCCCAGGTAACCGTCCTTGAGCGGGTCCGTCGTCCCCAGCAGCCGGTCCAGGATGAAGGCGGGGGAGGAGTAGTCGGCGGAAAGGAAGGCGTCGACCGCGTCCAGGCAGCTCTGGAACCAGAGGTTCTGGTCCACCCCGGTGAAGCTCTGCTTCACCGTCTCGCCCGAGGGGTAGTCCTTCACCGCGACCGTCTGGCTTTCCAGCGACCGTGAGATCGGCTTCGGCGCATAGTAGCCGGGCGCGGCGTCGATCTGGAAGTAGATCCCGTCCCCTGCCGCAGCCCCGAAGCGCACCGCCCAGAGCTGCTGGCTCTGCTGGGTGTCGTCGTCGTTCTCGCGCCGCAGCCCCTCGCCCACCTTCATGCGCCAGGCGGCGGTCTGGAACACCGCCTCGAACGAGGTGGCGAACTCCGTGTACGCCACGTCGTGGTCCGCGTCCGCCCGCGGGAGGATGGCGCTCGCCACCGCCAGCCCCTGCTCCAGCGCCGCCACGGCGGGGTCGGTCAGCCGGGCGTCGCGCTCGAAGACCAGCGTCACGTCCAGCTCGATCAGGTTCCCCGCCGCCACCCCGCCGGTCGACACCGGGAGGACGAGCGACGCCTTGGGCACGTCCACCCCGTTCGACCCCGGGACCAGCGACGCCAGGTACTGCACGCACTGCCGCACGAAGCCGCGCACCACGTCGGCCTGCGCGTCCGCGAGCACCGTTTCCGCCTGCGCCATCAGCGAGTTGCGCAGGACCATGGTCACCGCGTTCCCCGTCACCCCGGGCACCCCCAGCCCGGTGTAGTCCTGGTGGAGCTGGAAGTACACCTTCCGGAAGACGCCCAGGTCGTGCTTGGCGCGGTCCGGGTCCGTGGCGTAGACGGCGGGGTCGAGGGCGAAGCCCACCTGCAGCTCCGCGCCCCCGCCCGCGGCGGCGTACCGGTAGCTGGCGCCCACGTTGGGCCACGCCGCCACCCCGACCAGCAGGTCGTTGTACAGGACGGGCGCCGCCGCGCCGTTCAGCGCGCCGGTGTACCCGGCCGGCGGGGCGTCGAAGGGCGTCACCGTGGTGTTGCCGAACAGGTCCTGCCAGCGCAGCGCCACCTGCGCGGTGGTCCCCACCCCCGCGTACGGGTTGTCCGACTGCGGGGGGAGCCCGCTGGCCGGCTGCTTCGGCGCCGCGTTCACCCCGGCGAACGAGGCGAAGCCGAGCTGCTGGCGGTAGTCGAAGTCCGCGTCCGCCGCCGCGGCCAGGCGGGAGCGGCGGGCCCGCATCCGCTCCGCGTGGCCGGCGAAGGCCTGCGCCCCCCCGGCCGCGGGGTCGGAGTGGTCCTGTGGGCCGAAGGGGAGCCCCCACGGGCTGGCGCTGAAGAAAGCGTTGGCGGCGATCCCCGCCGAAAGGGTGTTGTACAGCGAGTACATGTACGGCTCGGCGTACGCCGCCTTCTGCGCCGGCGTGGGATCGGGCGGGAGCACCGGGGGCTCGCCCGCGTTCCGGCGCTCCAGCTGGAGCCCCACGTTCCCCGGCCCCAGCGTGGAGCGCAGGTCCAGCAGCGTGGTGTCGATGGTGAGCACCGTCCCCGCCGGGAAGAGCCCGCCGACCGCGCGGGCATTCACCGCCACCGCGTCCGGGGACAGGCCGTAGTACGCCGCCATCTTCCCGAGCTGGTTCCCCGGCGGCGCCGCGGCCGCGACGGCGTACTGCAGGTCGGGGATGTAGAACACCGAGCCGAGCGCCACCGGCACGCCGGGGTTGTACGCCTGGATCCCGGCGCCGGTGATGGGCTTCACCGCCCCCGCCGAGTAGTACGCGGCCAGGGTGTCCAGGGTGGTGGAGGGGTTCGCCAGGTCGGCCTGCGTGAGCTGCCGGACGATCCCGCGCACCGGGACCACCACCCCGGGGGTCAGCGGGGCGGTGGGGTTGGACCCGGCCAGCGGCCCCACCCCCACGCCGTACGTCGCCGCGAGGGAGAGCAGCGTCTCGTCCGCCTTCCCCGTCAGCGGGGCGCTGGACGCGGAGGCGTCGGCCGAGCACACCCGCACCACGTCGCGTGCGGTGTCGAGCGGGTCGGTGCTCACCAGCGCGTTCACGAACCCCGGGACGCTTTCCCCGAACGACAGCGCCCCCCGGGCCGCGTAGGTGATCACCAGGCTGAGGGTGGCGGTGCCGCTGGTGTCGAAGACGGAGGCGGGGAGCCCCTCGCCGCTCGCCGCCACCTGGTAGTAGAAGTAGTAGCCGCCGCCGCGCACCACGCTCAGTTCCCAGAGCAGCTTGACGAACTCGCCGGGGGGGTTGGCGATGCCGCGGGGCGGGGCGCCGGCGGGCGCCGTCAGGAACAGGGCCAGCCGCTCGGGATTCGTCTCGGTGGAAAGGTTGGTCTGGGTGATGAAGGCCAGGAACTCCGGGTCGCCCAGCGTCACCAGCGACGGCGTGCCGCCGCCCCCCGGCGCGTACAGCACGAACACCGCCGAGGCGATCCCCTCGCCCAGCGCGTCCATGGCCGAGAGCACCTGCTGCAGCCGGAGCGCGTCCTCGCTGGTGGGCGCCACCATCCCGTACACGTTGGGGAGCGACGGCGCCGACGCCGGGCCCGAGGGGACCGAGCCCTCCCCCGTTCCCTCGGCGGCGATCACCCCGCTGGCGGGGATCCGCTTCACCTGGAAGTCGACTCGCGTGGCCCACGCCCACTGCCGCAGCGGGGCGTAGCGCGTCTCGCCCGTGGCGGGGGAGGTGCTCCCCACCTGGGGCGTGAACCGCGGGAGGAGGGGGAGCGCCCCCTTCAGCCCGCCCATCACCGGCTCCAGCGCCTCCTGCCGGCCCCCGGTCAGCGTCAGCACCCCGGCCGGGAGGGGCCAGAGCAGCGGCTGCGGCTGGGCCCCGTCCGACGACGCGGCGCCCGCCCCCCGGTCGGTCAGCGCCAGGAGCGAGGTCATGTCGCTGGTGGACCAGTACGCGAAGTTGCGCACCGCGAAGCTCTTGGGCTCGCGCGCCGAGAGCGGGAGCGCCTGGTACGAGGGCGAGGGGCGGAAGGCGCCGCTCCGCGCCCACTCCACCACCACCGACAGGCGGGTGTACGCCTCTGACAGGTCGGCCTGCGCGCCGGTCCCCGCCGCCCCGTCGAACCAGACCCACCCCAGGTCCACCCCGTGCGACTGGGCCGCGCGCGTCACCGCCAGGGTGTAGCCGGCGGCGCCCGACGGGGTGGGGAACTGCTGCCCGGTGAGCTGGTAGAGCCCGTAGCTCCCCTGGCCGGCGGGGTACAGGAAGTCGGCGGAGGGGGTGAGCCCGGCCGCGGCGGGGAGCCGCAGCCCGAACATCAGGAAGCGCGACACCATCCCCGCCGTCTGCGCCACCTGGCCGGTGGCCTGCACCGCCTTCCACAGCCACCCCACCGAGAGCGCCCGCAGGTTGGCGAGGGTGATCATCCCCCCCTCCGCCGCGGCGGAAAAGAGCCCGGCGACGGAGGCGTTGTCCACCGCCAGCGCGGCGACGGTGGTGGCGAAGGCCGCGGCCACGCTCGCCAGCGTGTCGGGCGAGGGGTCGCCCGGGTTGGCGCCGCTCGCGGTGGTGTACGCCAGGGCGGGGATCGCCAGCGTCTGCGCGGGCGCCAGCAGCCCCGGGATCCCGTACAGCACCGTCTGCTGCGCCAGGGTGTCCAGCGGGATCTCCGCCTCGTCGGCGATGCGCTGGAAGCTGTCGCCCGCCACGGTGGTGTACGGGAAGGGGCCGTTCTTCCCCTGCACGGTGAAGGAAACGCCCGGCTGCAGGACCCGCGCGGCGCCGTTCCCCTCGATCAGCGCGGCCTCGGTGGTCTTCCAGCGGGGCGCCGCCGCCGGGTCGGTGTAGCGCGTGGCCACCTTGGTCAGCGTGTCGCCGCCCTGCAGCGTGTACGTCAGCCCGGTGAGGGTCAGCGACAGCGCGGGGCCCAGCGGGTGGTCCTGGTTGGGGAGCGCCACGTCGCCCGGGACCAGCGCGTTCCCCTGGTCGTTGGCCCACTTCATCACCGACAGGATGCTGTCCCCCGGCTGCTGGGTGGAGAGCGGGTAGGCGTACGCGTCCAGCGAGTCGCGCGCGGCCTGCAGCAGCTGTCGCCCGATCATCGAGAACGAGTCGGTGAACACCAGCCCGGCCATCGACTCCGGGTCGTCCTGGAGCGCCCGGAGCAGCGTCTTTTCCTGGTTCTGCTTCTCGATCGCCGCCTCCACCTCGGCGAACAGGTCGGACACGGTGGTGCGGTACCCGGAGGTGGCGGTCGCGTACGTTTCGAAGGGGATCGGCTTCGTCCCCGATCCCCCCGCCGGGTCGGGGACGGCGAGCGACAGCCCGTCGAAGACGGGGAAGAGCATGGCCCCGTTCGCCATGGTGGCGGCCGCCCCGGACGCCTGGGCCTGCTGCGGGGTCTGCAGGTCGAGCACGAAGCCGTCGCCCAAGAAGGTGAGCAGGTCCACAGTCGAGAGCGGCGGCCTGGCCGTGTCGGCCAGCGCGTGGACGTACTTGTCCAGCTGGTCGCGGGTGACGGAGGTTTCCGCCGCCTGCGCCAGGCTTACCGTGTCGCCCGTTTCATTCCCCAGCAGGTCGATCACCCAGGGGAAGAAGGCCTCGCACAGCTGCTCGAACGAGGTGGTCCCGTTCCCCGCGCCGCCGGTGGCCTGCGGCGCGTCCATCGCCAGCAGGAAGACGAAGGCGCCCTGCTGGGTGGAGGGGGTGGTGGAACCCTCCGGCGCCAGCACGGTGAACTGCGGCGCCATCACCGCCTTCAGCGTCGGCTTGACCGCCTCGCCCTCCCACACCAGCCGCTTGGCGCGGGGGCGCAGCGCCCGCGCGGCCCGGCGCAGGGCGTCGGGCCCGGGGCCGTGCAGCGCCGGACGCGCCTCGGCCGCGGCCAGGAGCGAGCCGCCGTCGGCGTACCAGGGCGCGGGACCCTGGTTGGGGAGCTCGATCACGAAGGTGGCCGACACCCGCGCCGAGAAGCTGAGCGAGATGGTGAAGGAAAAGATCCCCAGGTCGATCTTGACCTTGAGGCTGACGTCCACCGTCGCCGTCGCGACGATGGGGATGGGCTGATACGACTCGTAGGTGATCTGCAGCGAAAGGGTGATCTTGACGTTGAGCGACGCCTGGATGATGGCGAAGTCCACCTTGCCGTACAGCAGCCCGATGATCCCCACCGTGC
>JAFAYN010000441.1 GCA_019240375.1 Gemmatimonadota bacterium | reverse complement strand
GCCGCGCGGGTCCACCCGGGTGGTGTTCGAGGGGATCCGCCGGCGGATGACCCCACTCCCGGTGGGGCTGGACGTGGACGCGCAGCGGATCAGCCCCGACGGGAAGACGCTGCTGGTGACCGCGACCGTCGCCAACCAGCAGAACCTGTACGTGTACCCGCTGGACGAGCTGTCGCGCGAGCCAGCGGTGGCGAAGCAGGTCACCTCCACCCCGGGGAGCAAGCGCGACGCGCAGTTCTCCCCCGACGGCAAGGAGGTGTGGTACCTGGACCAGGGGCGGATCGCGGTGGTGCCGGTGGCAGGCGGGCAGGCGCGCGGGGTGCAGGTCTCGGCCGAGATGGACGTGGACTTCGCGCGCGAGAAGATGGCGGTGTTCCGCGAGGGGTGGACGTACCTGCGCGACCACTTCCACGACCCGCGCATGAACGGGGTGGACTGGGAGGCGGCCCGCGCCACCTACGAGCCGCGGGTGGCGGGCGCCCGCACCCCGGAGGAGATGCGCCGGGTGATGTCGCTGATGGTCGGCGAGCTGAACGCCTCGCACCTGGGGGTCTCCGGCCCCGGCGGCGGCGCCCCCACCACGGGCCGGCTGGGGGTGCGCTTCGACCGGGCGGAGTACGAGCGCTCGGGGCGGCTGCGCGTCACCGAGACGGTCCCGCTCGGGCCGGCGGCGCTGGCGGGCGTCGTCCCCGGCGACGTGCTGGTGGCGGTGGAGGGGACCCGGGTCGACGCGCACACCAACCTGGACGCGCTCCTGGAAAACCGCATCGGGCGGCGGGTGGCGCTCACCGTGGTCTCAGGCGAGGGGGGGCGCACCCGCGAGGTGGCGGTCCGCCCGGTGACGCAGGGGACGGAGAAGGGATTGCTGTACCGCGCCTGGGTGGAGGCGAACCGCGACTACGTGAGCCGGGTGAGCGGCGGGCGGCTGGGGTACGTGCACATGTTCGACATGGGCTCGGCCTCGCTCTCGCAGCTGTACCTGGACCTGGACGCCGAGAACCACGGGCGCGACGGGGTGGTGATCGACGTCCGCAACAACAACGGCGGCTTCGTGAACCCGTACGCGCTGGACGTGTTCGCCCGGCGCCCGTACCTGACCATGACCACCCGCGGCCTCCCCCCGGTGGCGGCGCGCACCAACCTGGGGCAGCGGGCGCTGGAGTCCCCCACCATCCTGGTGACCAACCAGCACTCGCTCTCCGACGCGGAGGACTTCACCGAGGGGTACCGGTCGCTGGGGCTGGGGAAGACCGTCGGCGAGCCGACCGCGGGGTGGATCATCTTCACCTGGAACCTCCCGCTGGTGGACGGCACCATCCTCCGCGTCCCGCGCACCACCATCACCGGGAGCCGCGGGGAGAACCTGGAGATGAGCCCGCGCCCGGTGGACGTGGCGGTCACCCGCCCGATCGGGGAGAGCCTGGCCGGGCGTGACTCGCAGCTCGACGCGGCTGTCCGGGAGCTGCTCCGGCAGATCGACGCGGGGCGCGGGAGCCGGTCCACGGCCGCCGGCGCCAACTGACCACCCGGACCCGGAGAGGACCGATGCGCACGATCGCTCTCGGCGCGGCGCTGCTGGCGCTGGCCGCTGCGCTCCCCGCCACGGCGGGGGCGCAGGAGCAGGGGGGGAAGCTCGTCCCCTTCGCGGGACTGGCCATCGGGGGGAGCGGGCTCCCCGACGAGCTCCTGGACCGGTGCGACCCGGGGAACAGCGTGGCGCTGGAGGGGCGGGCGGGGGTGGCGCGCGGCGCCTTCGCTCTGGAAGCGCGCGGGGCCCTGCTCGGCGTCGTGTCCACGATGGACTGCGTGACCGCGTTCGTCCCCAGCCCTCCCCGCGACGGGACGTACACCGAGACGGTCTACCCCTTCACCCGGGGCAACGCGCACACCGCCGCCGACCTGCGGGTGCGCTTCGGCGGAACGCGGAGCGTTCCGGTGTCGGTGTCGGGCGGGGGCGGGTGGCTGGTCGACGTGGGGGTGCCCTACCTCCTCGCGGGCGCCGGGGTGCACACGGGCGGGA
>JAFAYN010000395.1 GCA_019240375.1 Gemmatimonadota bacterium | reverse complement strand
GCCGCGCGCCCGGGCGGGTGGGTGATCGCCAACCAGTACGGCGGGATGGACGACCTGACGGTGGCGCTGGCGCGGCTGCGGACGACGCGCTCCGGCGGCACCGTACTCGACCCCACGGAGGTGGAGGCGATGCTCGCCGCCGCCGGCTTCGAGGAGGTCCGCACCCTCCCGCGCGAGATCCTTCCGCCGGTCTGGATGACGGTGGGGCGCCGACCGGCGTGAAGCGCCCCACCCTTGCCGTCGCGCCCGCCGGGACGTAGATCGTCCCCCGGTTCAACTCGGAGAAAACCACGTCGTCGGAGGAGCACATCGGATGATCACCGCGGAAGAAGTGCGCAAGCTCGCCCTGTCGCTCCCCGGCGCGGAGGAGCGCGAGACCTGGGGCGAGGCCACGTTCCGGGTGAAGGACAAGATCTTCGTGACCGTGGGGCCGGAGGGGAAGGCCGCCGGCGTCAAGGCGTCCAAGGAGGACCAGGCACTCCTGATCTCGTCGGATCCGGACACCTTCTCGATGTCGGAGTACGTGGGGCGCTTCGGGTGGGTGACGGTGCAGCTCGCCTCGGTGGAGGCGGAGGTGATGCGCGGGCTGGTGGTGGACGCCTGGCGGCGGACCGCGCCCAAGAAGCTGGTGAAGGAGTACGACGCGAAGCAGTAGCCCGTGAGCGGCGCGGGCGGCGGTCAGCCGCCCGCGCGCGGCGGGACGTTGTAGTTGTTGCGAAAGAAGTTGTCGGGGTCGTACTCCGCCTTGAGCGCCTGGAGGCGGGCGTACGTCGCCGGCCCGTAGGAGGCGCGGATCCGCTCCGGCCCCTCGTCGGTCTGCAGGTTGACGGCCACCCCCCCCGCCGAGGCCGGGAGCACCGCCTCCCACAGCTCCCGCGTCCACCTCTCGTGCGGCTCCGGCGAGTCTCCCGGGTTCCACATGCAGTGGATCCCCACGCTGTGCGCGGCGTCGCGGAAGGAAAAGGCGGTCGGCTCGGGCGGCCGGGCGAGCGCGCCGCCGAGCTGGTTCAGCAGGATGATGATGAAGGGGGAGACGGTCCCGGCCGCGGCGTCCACCAGCGCGTCGATGGTCCCGTCGTCCAGGCGGTCCAGGAACTCGCCGGTCCCGTGGTGGTGGTAGTGCTCGGAGGGGGTGCGGTGCTCCAGCTCCAGGTAGCGCCGGGGGCGGATCAGGTCCACCATCGGTGGGCCGAAGTCGTGCAGCGGCTTCAGGGCGCGCTCCCCCTCGTCCAGCGGGCCGAAGTAGGCGCCGCACATCATCACCGCCGGGCGCCCGCGCAGCGATTCGGGGACGAAGCGCGCGGGAGGGGCGGTGATCAGGAAGAGGGCGAGCCGCAGCGGGTCCGGGGCGTCCTCGCACAGCTCGCAGTACAGGCGCAGGGCGTCCCGCGCGCGCTCCAGCGGGTGCATGGTGATCCCCCCGACGATCCGGTCCACCTCGTGCAGCCGGTACTCCAGCGAGGTGACCACCCCGAAGTTCCCGCTCCCCCCCCGCAGCCCCCAGAACAGCTCCGGGTTCTCGTCCTTCGAGGCGCGTACCACCCGCCCCTCGGCGGTGACCACCTCGGCGGCCAGGAGGTTGTCGCAGGCGGCGCCGTACACCCGGTGCAGCCACCCCATCCCCCCGCCCAGCGTCATCCCGGCGATCCCCACCGTGGAGATGTCCGCCCCGGTGGTGGCCAGCCCGCAGGTGGCGGTGGCGTGGTTGAACTCCCCCCAGGTCAGCCCCGGCTGCGCCGTCGCCACGCGGCGCCCGCCCAGCACCCGGATCTTCTTCATCGGCGCCAGGTCGATCATCAGCGCCCCGTCGCGCACGCTGAAGCCGGCGAAGCTGTGCCCGCCGCCGCGGACGGTGGCCTCCATCCCGTGCTCCCGCGCGAAGCGGACCGCGGCGGCCACGTCCTCGGTGCAGGTGCAGCGCGCGATCGCCGCGGGGCGCCGGTCCACGGCGGAGTTCCACACCCGCCGCGCCGACTCGTACGCCGCGTCGCCGGGGAGGAGCACCGGGCCTGCGAGCACGGCGCGCAGCGACTCGACGTGGCGTACGCCGGCGGGCTCCGCGGGGGCGGCGTGGACGCGTTCCTGGATGGTCGCCATGGCGGCTCCACGTTTCGGGTTCGGTCGGCGGGTGCTCCTCCTCCGGAAGGTGCGTAACTCGCTACGCTTCGCTCAGACATACGCCCTTCCTGCGGAGGAACCCCCACCTCCCTGCTGGCATCCCGCGTCAGAACTGGATGCGCTTGAAGTCCTCGGCGTACTCGAAGCCGCCGCGCTCCCCCGACATCCTCATCCACCACTCCACCCAGGGGGGGACATCGCCGGAGGGGTCCATCTGGCTGCGGTGGCAGCGAAGGGCCTCCTTCTTCCGCTCCAGGAAGGGGGCCGCGT
>JAFAYN010000365.1 GCA_019240375.1 Gemmatimonadota bacterium | reverse complement strand
CCAGCGCCTCGGCGGAGAACGCCGCCGGGGCGGCCAGCTCCTCGGCGGGAGCTTCGGCCGCGGGCTTCCGGCCGCGCCCACGTCCACGGCTCCGCTTCCGCGGCGACTCCTCGGCCGCGGTGTCCTGCGGCTCCGGGGCGGGTGCGGCCGCTTCCGGCGCGGCGGCCTCGGGAGCCTCCGCGGGAGGAAGGAGCGGTGTGGGCTCCGCGGTTTCCTGACGCGGGGCGACCGCGCCCGGAGCCGGGATCACCTGCCCCGGGAGGAGCGGCGGCGGACCCTCCGCCCCACCCCGTCCACGGGAGCCGCGCCGGCCACGCACGCCGACGCGCACCCCGGCGGTCTCGGCCGCTGCGGCGGTGGGAGCGGGCGCTTCCACGCGCGGCGCGGGCGTCGGCTCGGCGGCGGGAGCCTCCGCCTGAGCGGGAGCTTCCTCGCTCACCGGAGCGGCCGTGGCGGCCACGTCCACCTGCACCGGCTCCGCCGTCGGGGCCGACGGAGGGGCGCCGACCGTCTGGCCGGGGAGGATCGGGGGCGGCCCTTCCGCCCGTCCGCGGCCACGACCGCGACCCCGTCCACGACCGCCACGCGCCGCCGGCTCGCCCTCGGGCTGCTCGGCGCCCGCCGTGGGCACGTCCACCTGCAGCGGCTCGGCGGTCGGCGACGCGGTCTGCGTCCCTGCGGGACGGAGCGCCGGCTCCGGGAGCCGCTTCCCGCTGGCGGGGAGCGCCACCTCGTAGCTCCCGTCCTCCATGCGGCGGAGGTCCACCACCTCGGCGTCGTGCGCCTGGCGCAGGAAGCGCGAGAACTTGCTGAAGCCCAGCCGCCCCTCGTCGAAGTCGGACACCAGCTCCAGCACCCGGCGCTTCACGTCCGCGTCACGGGCAGCCCCGCCCCGCGACACCATGGTGCGCACCGCGTGCTGCAGCACCGAGTACGCCGCGTCCAGGTCGGTGACCGGGGCCGCGGCCACGCTCGGCGCGGGAACGGCGGGAGCAGCGGCGGCGGCGGGCACCACCGGCGCCCCCACCACATCGTCCGGCCCCTTGATCTGCTCCAGGATCCCGATGTCCGGCTCCGCCTCCGCGAACGCGAGTGCGCCGCCGTCCACCACCTCTTCCGGGGCGAAGGGCTGGATGGGCTCCGGACGCGGCGTGCGTCCCCGGCCCCGGTCGCGGTCCCGCCCGCGATGGCGGTCGCGATCACGATCCCGGTCGCGATCCCGCTCGCGGGGGCGGTCCTCGAAGCGCGGCTCCGCGTCGCGCATGGTCTCGGCCCGGGACACACCGGGCCCGTCGTCCGGGAGGGCGATCTCGTGCTGCCCGCCCTCGATGCGCCGCAGCCGGATCAGCCCCTTGTTCGCGGCCTCCATCACGAAGCGCGAGAACTTGCTGTACCCCAGCTTCTTCTCGTCGAAGCCCGGGTCCAGGGTGATCATCACCTGCTTGAGGCGGTCGGGGCGCATGGCGTCGCGCTCCTTGACCATCTGCCTGGCCGCCTGCTGCACCAGCGCCCAGGGGTCCTCCTTCATCCCCTCGTTCACCGAGGTGCGCGTCAGCCCGGAGAGCGAGTGGTACGAGTAGTACTCGTCGCAGTTCTGGATCAGCAGGTCGCTGGACGACTCCCGCATCCCCACGCCGATCACGTACTTCCCGTACTCCTTGAGCTTGAGCACGCAGGAGGAGAAGTCCGAGTCCCCGGTCAGCAGGATGAAGGTGCCGATCTCGGGGCGGGTGAAGACCAGCTCGATCGCGTCCACCGCCATGCGCAGGTCGGTGGCGTTCTTCTTGGAGGTGCCGTAGGCCGGGGCGAAGATCAGGTCGACCGAGGCCTCGGTGAGCGGGACGATGTACTGCGGGTAGCGGCGCCAGTCGGCGTAGGCGCGCTGCACCGCCACCTTCCCCTTGATGATGTCGGAGTTGAGGAGCGACTTGAGCTCCTTCCCCAGGTCGCTGCGGATCCCGACCGTGACGTTGTCGAAGTCGATGAGGAGCGCCGCGTTCGGCGAGTGGGTGGGAGCCCCCGGGAAGCCCGGGAAGGAGTTGTACGGTAGTCTGCGGTTCATCTGTCGCGAAGTTCTGTCTGTTTGCGACGAGACCCCTCCGCCTCTCCCCGTTCCGGCGCGGCGCGCTCGGCATCGGGGGACGGCGGGAGGGGTCTCGTGTGAGGCCTATGCCTCGGTTGTCGACAGGGTGGCGATCACGGTCGGCGGCTCGACTCTTCCGCGCTGATCATGCGCGCGAGCTCCACTCGCCGTACCTTGCCGCTCCCGGTCATCGGGAAGCTGTCGAGAAAACGGACCAGGTCGGGGACCTTGTAGTCCGCCATCACCTCGCGACAGAAATCCTTGATCTCTTCGCCGGTGACGATCGCCCCCTCGACAGGGACGATACAGGCGCACGCCATCTCTCCCAGCACTTCGTCCGGGAGCCCCACCACCGCCGCGTCCAGTACCGCGGGGTGGGCGTGCAGCCGGTCCTCCACCTCGCGGGGGTACACGTTGAACCCCCCGCGGATGATCATCTCCTTCCTTCGGCCGATGATGTGGAGGTATCCCTCCTCGTCCACCATCCCCAGGTCGCCGGTCAGGAAGAAGCCGTCCTCCGTGAACGCGTGCGAGGTTTCCCCCGGCTGCCGGTAATACCCCTTCATCACCCCCAGCCCGCGGATCGCGATCTCTCCCACCGACTCTTCCGGGAGGATCGAACCGTCGGTGTCGATCACCCGCACCTCCAGGCCGTCCAGCGGACGGCCGACGGTGCGGAGCTGCTTCCCCGGCGGGTCGTCGGAGCGGGTCACGGCCACCGTGGATCCGGTTTCCGTCATCCCATACCCGATGTGGACCACCGGGATCATCTCCCGCTGGATCCGCGTCACCAGCTCCTCGGGGACCGGCGCACCGGCCACGATCCCGGTGCGCAGCGAGGGGAAGTTACGCGGGTCCTCGGCCAGCTCCCGCAGCTCGGTGATGAAGGTGGTCGGGACGCCGTGGTGGACGGTGACCCGCTCCCGCTCGATGATCTCCAGCGAGTGGGCGGGGCTCTGGTCCTCCTGGAGGACCAGGGCGGCCCCGGCGGCGAGAGTCCCCAGCACCCCCGGACCGACGCCGAAGATGTTGAAGAGGCAGTTGACCCCGAACACCACGTCCTCGGGGCGCAGCTCCACCGCGTCCGCCGTGGCGGCGGCCACCCCCAGGAGGCTGGAGTGCGTCAGGGCCACGCCCTTCGGCTTCCCCATCGTCCCCGAGGTGTAGAGGATCGCGAACACGTCCCCGTCCGGATCGACCTGCGCGCGGGGAAAGTCCCGCCCCTCGCCGCTGGAAAGCAGGTCCTCGAACTGGTAGATCCGGTCGTCGTACCACAGGTCCTCCTCGCCCACCGAGACCACGTACTGCAGGTCGGGGAGGGAGGTGAGGAAGCCCTCGTAGCGAGCCAGGTAGTCGATCCCGTCGAAGTTCTCCGCCGTGACCACCGCCACCGTTTCCGAGTGGCGGAGCATGTACTGCAGCTCGGGCGTGGTGTAGCGCGGGTTGAGCGGGACGATCACCGCCCCCAGCTTGGCCGCCGCGAACATCGCGATGATGAACTCGGGCCAGTTGGGGAGGGTGAGCGCGACACGGTCCC
>JAFAYN010000328.1 GCA_019240375.1 Gemmatimonadota bacterium | reverse complement strand
TTGTGGGATGGGGGAGGACGGCGTAGTTTGTGCGTACCTCCCCGCCCCATCGATCCCCGTCGTCGAATTCGCTTCGCCGTATTCATCGTCAAGGAGTTCCCATGCAGCACCGTCCCGTCATCGGCATCCCCACGCAGAACCTGCAGTCCATCGACCGCATCCCGGAAGACCTCCCGGCCTCCTGGGTGATGAACCAGCGCTACTTCCTGGCCTGCACCTCGGTGGGCGCGCTCCCCTGGATGGTCCCGCTCCTGGACGACGATCCGGAAACGCTGCGGGGGATCTACGACAACCTAGACGGGATCTTCCTGGCCGGCGGGGTGGACGTGGACCCCTCCAGCTACGGCGACGACCGCCACGACCTGTGCGGGCGCACCGACCTGCCGCGCGACTACGTGGAACTGCAGTTCGCGCGCTGGGCGCTGGAGGACGGCAAGCCGGTGCTGGGCGTGTGCCGGGGGATGCAGGTGATCAACGTGGCGGCCGGCGGGACGCTGTACCAGGACTGCGCCGACCAGTACCCGGACGCCATCAAGCACGACTACTTCCCCGGCGCCGGATGGGCGCGCGACTACCTGGCCCACGAGGTCCGGCTGGAGGAGGGGACCCGCCTGCGCCGCCTGTTCGGCGCCGACGAGGTGATGGTCAACAGCATGCACCACCAGGGGATCCGGCGCATGGGCCGGGGGCTGACCGCCTCTGCCGTCTCCCCGGACGGGCTGGTGGAAGCGGTGGAGGGGACCGGCGACGCCTTCCTGGTGGGGGTGCAGTGGCACCCCGAGATGCTGATCGACACCGACGAGGGGACGCGCCGGCTCTTCGAGGAGTTCATCGAATCGGCGAACGAGTTCCACTTCCAGGGGAGCCGCACGCTGGCCGTGGCCTGACGCCGCGCCGCCGGCCGAAACGAAGAAGGGGTCCCGCGAGCCACAGCTCGCGGGACCCCTTCGCGCTTTCTCCCTCTCCGGTTCGGGGCGCCGCGCTCAGCTCGCGGCGGGCTGCACCACCGGGAGGGGAAGCCCCAGCAGGAACTGCAGCTCCTGGCGCAGCCGCCGCGCCCATGCCTGCTCGTTGTGGCTCCCCCCCATCTCCACCACGTACAGGAAGTTCTCCCCCTTGCGGTACCCTTTGTCGATCAGCAGGTCGCGCAGGCGCCGCACGTCGGTCAGCTCCTCGCGCCCCTCCCGGGTCCCCACGTCCACGTAGATCTTCCCTTCCACGAACTTGGCGTCGCGCACGAAGTCGAACACCTTCCGCTCCCCGAACCAGAGCGCGGGGCTCATCACCCCGGCGAAGCCGAAGGTCTCCGGCCGGCAGAAGAAGGCGTACAGCGAGATCAGCCCTCCCATCGACGATCCGGCGATCCCCGTGCTCTCCCGCTCCGGGAGGGTGCGGAAGTCACGGTCCACGATCGGCTTGATGGTGTCGGCGATGAAGTCCAGGTAGGCGTCGGCCCTCCCGCCGGCGTTGTGCCTGGGCTCGGACCAGGGGGCGTACTCGTCCAGCCGCTTGTCGCCCATGTTGGGGATCCCCACCACGATCGCCTCCAGCCCGTCGTCCGCGGCGGCCTCCAGCGTCTGGTCCACCTCCCACTCCTCCCCGAAGCTGGTCGCCCGGTCGAACAGGTTCTGCCCGTCGTGCATGTAGACCACCGGGTAGCGCCGCTCGCCCTCGCCGTATGAGCGGGGGAGGTACACCAGGATGTCGCGCCGGTTGTCCAGCTGGGGCGAGTACAGCTCCTTGAGCACCTTCATCGTCCCGACCACGGTATGTTCGCCCGGGTCGCCCTCGTCCGGGTAGTCGCGCCACTGCTCGGTGCTGGTCTCTGTCACCGGTCTTCCTTTCTGCGTGGGGTGCTGCGTGGGTGGGGGTCTTCCGGCAGGGTGTGTGCCAGTGGGGAAACGGGTGGTGCCGCTCAGCACCAGCGGGCGAAGGCGCGCGTCAGGTCGGCGGGGTGCCCGAAGGCCCAGTCTGGCGCCAGGTGCTCGATCTCTCCCAGGAACGCCTCGCGCTCCCCCGGCGCGGTCTTGGGCCAGAGCGCCGCCGCGATCCGGGTCCCCGCCGCGCGGCCGGCGCGCAGGTCTCCCGCGGTGTCGCCCACGTACACGGCGTCCCCCGGGGCCACGCCCAGCGCCCGCAGCGCCGCGTGGAGCCCTTCCGGGTGGGGCTTGGCGCGCTCCACCTCGTCCTCGGTGACCACCACCTCGAGCGGGCCGAGGTCGAGCCCTCCCTCCGTCGCTTCCCAGGCGCGCCGCGCCTTCCCGGTGACGATCCCCAGCCGGATCCCGCCGGAGCGCAGCGCCGTCAGCATTTCCCTGATTCCCGGGTACATCCCCTCGCCCAGCGCGCCGTGCAGCGCCACGTAGTGCTCCAGCATGGCCGCGTGGCACTCCGCCACCCGCTCCGCGCCCACCCACTCCGCCAGGAATCCCCGCTCCGCCGAAGGCCGCCGGGCGATGATCTCCTCGTCCGTGGGCGCGTGCCCCAGGTGGGGCGCCAGCGCCCTCCGGTAGCTCTCCAGGTACAGGCGATAGGTGTCGACCAGGGTGCCGTCCAGGTCGAACAGGACGGCTGTCGGCTGTCGCAAGCTCCCCCTCCCGGGCTTTCGGTGAGTTCCAACCCCTCCGTTCGCGCCTCAACCTACACCATCCGGCGCGGAAGCGCGAAAAATGGTCTAGTCCTGCGGATTCATTCTCGCCCCCTTCTTTCCCGTCTATTATCGGCAGCTTGGTCCCCCCATGCGACACCCCGGCACTACCATCCCGCGCCTTCCGAATGCTCCGTGTCCTGCTCATCCACCCGACGCGCGTGTACCGCGACGCGGTCGCGCTCTTCCTGCGCGGCGGCGGGATCGGCGAGGTGCTCACCGCCCCCCGGGTCCCGGCCGCGGCGCTCCCGGACGCCGGCCTCCCGCCCGACGTGGTGCTGCTGGACGTGGCGGGGGCGGAGGACGCGCGGGGAGTGCTGGAGCTGTTCCCCGGCGTGCGCGTGGTGGCGCTCGGCACCGAGGATTCGGTGGAGGAGATCCTCGCCGCCCTGGAGGCCGGCGCCAGCGGCTACCTGACGCGCGAGGCGCCGCTGGAAAGCCTGGCGGAGACCATCCTCGCCGTGGCGCGCGACGAGATGCCCTGCTCCCCCCGCGTCGCGGCCGCGCTGGGCCGCCGCGTCGCCGCGCTCTCCGCCGCGCGGGCGCAGCCACCGCTCCTGGCCCTCCTCACCGAGCGCGAGCGCGAGATCCTGGAGCTGATCGGGGAAGGGTTGTCCAACAAGGAGATCGCCCGCCGCCTCTCCATCCGGGTGCTCACCGTCAAGAACCACGTCCACAACCTGCTCCACAAGCTGCAGGTGCGGCGCCGCGGCGAAGCGGCGGCCCGGCTGCGCGCCCTGCGCAGCCGCGGGTGACGGTCCCTCCGCGAGCCCGGGATCCGGTTCTCCCTCCGCACCGGGCTGGACCGTTCGGCTCATTCACGTAAAAACCGCCTGATCGTAACGTTTTCATGCGTTCGCGGCCCGCGACCGCTGTCCTTCCTCCCGGCACCTTCGTATCCGGCTTCCCGTCGAACCGATGCTCCAGACCCTTCCCGGCGCCGACACCGGCCCGGACCTGATGGTACGCATGCGGACCTCCATAGCGCCGTGCACGGTTTCCGTGTTCACGCTGCGCGAGGCGGAGCTGGTGTGGGAGATGGACACCGCCCGGGCACGCGGCGCGGGAGGGGCCCTCCCCTTCCGCGCCGCTCTGCGGGGCGTGGTGGAGGTGGCCGGCGCCGAGGTGGAGCTGCGCGGCGCGGTGGGGGACGAGACCTGGCTGTACGGCCGCGTGTCTGACCTCCGCTTCTCAGCGCTCGCCCGCGAGCTGCTCCCCGGTGTGGAGCTCCCCCCCGAGGTGCCCGACTTCACCCTCGCCTCCCTGACGCTGCGGGTGAACCCCGGCTCGGGGGAGTTCCGCTTCACCGGGTCGGCCGCCATCCACGGGGGCGTGTCCTCGCTGGGGCTCCCTTCCGGCACGGTGCGGGTGGAGGTGGAGCTGGAGCGCGGAGTGGAGGCGGAGGGCGCGCGGCTCCGCGGCTCCCTGTCATTGACGGGGGAGGGGCCGTTCACGCTGGTGGAGGGGGTGTCGTGCGAGGGCTTCGGGCTCCGCTTCCGGCTGGCGCAGGGCGAGTCGTGCTCGGTGGAGGGCACCCTCGCCGCCACCGTCCTGGGCCATCCGCTGGCGCTGGCCGCGAGCTACCACCACGCGGCCGACGCACGCCGGCTGCGCCTCGCCTGCGCGACGAGCGCCAGCGTGGCGGTGGCGGGGGCGGAGTTCTCGTTCGGGGGCTTCGCCTTGGAGCTGGCCCGCACGCGGAGCGCGGACGGGGCGGAGTGGTCCACCTCGTGGCGGGTGGGCGGGACCGGGGGCGTCACGCTCCGCTCGCTCTTCGCCCCGGACGACGTGTGGCATCTGCACGGGACGCTCACCCTGGCCTCGGGCGCGGCGGGGACCTCGCTGGCGCTGGACTTCCACGACTCCGAGCTCCCCTTCACCCTGTCCACGGGCGCCGACCCGCTCCGCTTCGTGGTGACCCCCCGCCGCCTCGCCGTGGTCCGCGACCGGGAGGGGTGGGCCTTCGAGGCCGCGAGCGGCTTCGCGGTGCGGGGGCTCCCCGACCTCGTCCAGCGGCTCCTCCCGGAGCGCACCGAGGCCACCCTGCGCATCGACGGGAGCGGCGTCACCCTCACCGCCGACCGTCTCCTCGCGCCGGTGCCGGTCCCCCTCCCGGACATCCGCGGTGCCGGTGGGGAGACCATCCCGCTGGGAAGCCTCCTGTTCGCCGTTTCCGACCTCCGTGTGAAGCTGGGGGCGGAGGTGTCGCTGAGCGCGCGGCTGGGGCTGGGGCTCCCGCCGGAGATCAACCACCTGTTCGGCACCCAGACCGGGGCGGACGGGCGGATGGAGCCGCGGGTGCGGGTGTTCGAGACCTACGATCCCGCCGATCCCGTCGCCGGGGTGGCGCTCCGGCTCGGGATCGGCATCCGCGACGGCTCGCCCTTCGTGGAGGCGGCGGCGAGCGCCCTCCCCTTCCGCGGCTTCGCCGCCGACGCGGACGGGTACTGCACCCTGGAGCTGGGGGAGTTCGGGAGCGCCCGCTTCCGGCTCCCGGTTTTCCGCTTCGACCCCTCCAGCGGGAGCTTCCAGGCCGAGGGGGAGTTCGCCCACCGGAACCTCCAGCTCCCCCTGGCGCCCCTCCGCAACCTCCTGTCGGCCCTGGGGCTCGGTGAGCTGGCGAGGGCGATCCCCCGGGGGATCCCGCTCCAGCGCATCTCGCTCCTCGACGAGCGCGGCGAGATCGACGGGAACGCGCTGGTGGCCCTGCTGGAAACGGTCCTGGGGGCGGGCGCGGTCGCGCCCGAGGTGGGCGAGGCCGTCCGCACCCTCGCCGGGCAGTTCAACCACCTCCCCGGGCGCCTGCGCGACTACCTGAGCATCGAGATCCCGGAGCGGCTCGCCTTCCGGCTCGCGGTCACCGCCGACGGCGGGGTGCAGGCGCACGTCTCCACTTCTCTGGAAAGGGAGCGCTACGCCGACGGGCGGCGGAAGCAGGTCCCGGTCAAGCTCCTCCTCCCGGGCATGGGCCCCACCGGACCGACGCTCCAGGGCGTCCGCCTGTACGGCCTCAACCTCGGCTCCCTCCTCGGCGGGCAGCTCTTCCGCCTGGACGTGGACGTGGAGGTGGACCAGTTCGAGCTGCTCCCCCTCGCCATCGCCATGGGGCTCGACGCCGCCGGGGTGCAGGCGCTGGCCTCCGCCGACCGGCTGTACCGCACCCTGGTCGTCCGCGACCTGGTCACCCTGATCGTCTGGCAGACGCAGGTCCCCATCCCCATCCCGCTCTTCTACGAGGAGCTGGGCGTCCGCACCTGCGGGCTGGAGGGGGTGGAGATCGGGTCGCGCTGGAGGTTCCCGGTTCCCCGGCTCAACCTGAAGGAGGTGCTGGACACCTTCGGGCAGCTCCGGCGCTTCGTCACCGAGGAGGACTACCTGCTGGACCCGGAGGCGATGCCGAAGGACATGGACCTCCGCTGGACCATCGGGGAGAACTACCTGCAGCTCCCCTCCTACCTGGGCGGCGACGTGATCGGGAAGAAGGGCGGCGAGGTGGCGGTGGTCTCCGTGGCCCGGACCATCGCCCGGGTGCTCAACGCCGTCAAGGACTTCGCCGTCGCCGACCTGGTGGAGTCCATCCCCATCGAGCACCGCGTGGGGGAGACCCGCCTGGCGCTGGGGCCCATGTCGCTGCAGGCGGGGTGGTTCCTGACCAGCCTGGCCGAGTACCCCCGGGCCGTCGCCGCGAGCGGGGAATGGAGCGGGCGGGCGGAGCCGCTCCGCAGGATCGTGGAGCTGACGCACCTCCCCGGGCCCGGGGACCCGCCGGAGGAGGTGGACGCGCCCGGGAGGGACAGGGGGGTGGTCACCTTCCTGGCGGGACGCTGGGAGGTGGGGTCGGTGGCCTCCTTCGAGGTGCTCGCCGGGCTGGTGGTGGCGAAGAAGCGCGGCTTCGCCACGGGGTACCGCGCCCGCGGGTGGATCAACGGCCTCCTCGACCTGGAGCTGGAGGGGCTGGTCTACGTCGCCCCGCGCGAGGGGAAGGTGGAGATCGGGGGACGGAGCCGGATGGCGCTCTTCGGCCACCCCGTCTTCGCGGGCGCCGTGCGGGGCGACAACCACTCGTTCGCCATCGACGGCGAGCTGGACCT
>JAFAYN010000231.1 GCA_019240375.1 Gemmatimonadota bacterium | reverse complement strand
TGCGCACCGGCGAGCGGGTGCACGACCTGCTGTGGGAGGGCGGTCGGGTGGCCGGCGTCCTGTCGGTCGGCCCCGGCGGCGAGCGGGCGACGCGGGCGCGGATGGTGGTGGGGGCGGACGGGCTGCGCTCGGTGGTGCTGCGCCGGCTGGGGCTCCTCCGCCGCGCCCCGCGCCTGCGCAAGGTGGCGCTGACCGCGCACGTGCGCGGGATCGCGGACCCCGGCGCCCACGGCGAGCTGCGGGTGGGGCGCGGCGGGTGCGTGGGGGTGGCTGCGGTGGGGGACGGGACGTGCAACATCACCGTGGTGGCGACCGGCGCGGAGGCGCGTGCGGTGGGCGGCGACGCGTCCGGGTACTTCGACCGGGCGCTGCGCGAGTACGGGGTGGCGGGCGCGGAGCGCGTGGACGACGTGCTCGCCACCGGCCCCTTCGACTGGCCGGTCCGCCGTGCGGTCGCGGACGGGGCGCTGCTGGTGGGCGACGCCGCCGGCTACTACGATCCCTTCACCGGCGAGGGGATCTTCCGCGCGCTGCGGGGGGCGGAGCTGGCGGCGGACGCGATCCACGCCGCCCTCCTGCGCGACGACCTTTCCGCCGCGGCGCTGGCCCCTTACGAGCAGGCTCGGCGCCGGGCTTTCGCGGCGGGGGAGCGGCTGCAACACGCCATCGAGGCGTTCGTGTCGCGCCCGCGCGCGCTGGCGCTGGTCTCCCGCAGGCTGGCTCGCCACCGCGAGCTGGCCGACGCGCTGGTCCGCGTCACCGGCGACCTGGAGCCGGTCCGCTCCTTGCTGCACCCCGCGCTGCTCGTCCGGCTGGTCGGCTGACCGGCCGGGTCCACCCTTCCACATCCGTCGACCGAATGGCGCAGGCCGAAGCGCACGACCCGGAGCTGTACGACGTCACCTGGCCGGTGCGGGAGGGGATCCCGGTCTGGCCGGGGGACACCCCGTGCGGGATCTGCTGGACGATGCTCCGCTCGCAGGGGGAGTCGGTGAACGTGGCCGAGCTGCGGATGAGCGCGCACACCGGGACACACGCCGACGGGCCGTACCACGTGTCGGACGAGGGGATCCGGATCGGGGCTGCGCCGCTGCGCGCGTACCTGGGCCCCGCGGTGCTGGTGGACGTGGGGGAGCGGGGTCGGATCGACGTGGAGCTGGTGGAGCGCGTGCTCGCGGCCGGTCCGGTGGAGCGGGTCCTGTTCCGCACCGGCGCCTGGACCGACCCGGACCTCTTCCCCACCGGCTTCCCGGCCCCCGAGCCGGACGCCGCCCGCGCGCTGGTGCGGGCCGGGGTGCGCCTGGTGGGGACCGACGCCCCCTCGGTGGACCCCTTCGACTCGCAGGAGCTGGAAACACACCGGGTGCTGGGGGAGGGGAGCGTCGCCATCCTGGAAAACCTCCGCCTCGACGGGGTCCCGGCCGGACGCTACGAGCTGATCGCTCTCCCGCTCCGGCTGGTGGAGGCGGATGCCTCGCTGGTGCGAGCCGTGCTGCGCCCGCTGTGACGGACGTCGCCGTGGCCGACGACGCGCTCCGTGTCGTGCTGGCGCCGAACCCGTCGCCGATGACGCTGGACGGGACCCGCACCTACGTGGTGGGGCGGTCGCGCCCGGTGGTGATCGACCCCGGCCCGGCCCTGGACGGACACCTGGCCGCCATCGAGACGGCCCTCGGCGGGGTGTGCCTCGGGGCGATCGTGCTGACCCACGGCCACGCCGACCACTCCGCCGCCGTCCCCGAGCTGGCGCGGCGGACCGGCGCCCCGGTGCTGATGGGGCGGGGGGCGCTGCGCGCGGGTCTACCCGCGTCGGCGGTGACCCGCTGGATCGCGCACGGCGACGTGGTGGAGAGCGACGCCGGCCCCTTGCGCGCCATCGCCACGCCGGGGCATGCGCCGGAGCACCTGGCGTTCCATTGGAGCCAGGGCGCGGAAGGCGGCGCCGTGTTCGTGGGCGACCACCTGATGGGGGTGGGGGACACCACCCTGGTCGCCCCACCGGAAGGGGACCTGGCCGACTACCTGGAGTCGCTGGAGCGGATCCGGGCGGCGGGGGCGGGGACGCTGTACCCGGCCCACGGCCCCCCGATCACCGACGCGGAGGCCGCCCTGGACCGCTACGCCGAGCACCGGCGGGTGCGGATCGAGCAGGTGTACGACGCCCTGCGCAAGGGCGGCGCGGCCCGCCCGGGAGGGCTGGTGCGGCGCGTCTACGGCCCGGAATTGGACCCCGCGCTCGCGCAGGCGGCGGAGGGATCCGTGCGGGCCATTCTCGGGTACCTCGAAAGGAAGGGGCGGGTGAAGCGCAGGCTGCTCGGCCTCTACTCCATCACCGGCTGACCCAGCCGAAACCGGAGACACACCACGCATGAGCTCCCTCGACGCGGCGCTGGACCGGATCCGCCCGGAAGTCATCGACGGGCACCTCCGCTTCCTGTCGCACCCGCTCCTGGAAGGGCGCGCCCCCGGGACGCGTGGCGGGCAGGTCGCATCGGAGTACATCCTCGCCCAGTTCCGGCGCATCGGGCTGCAGCCGGTGGGCGGGTCGTACCTCCAGCCGGTGCCGCTGGTGGGGATGATCCCCGAGCCCACCCTGTCGCTGCGATGCCCGGACGGGAGCACCGTCGATCCCCCGTACCGCGACGCCTTCACCATGAAGGCCGGGCTCCCGAAGCCCGAGGTGGAGGCCGACGGCGAGCTGGTGTACGTGGGGTACGGGATCACCGCCCCGGAGTACGGGTGGGACGACTACAAGGACGTGGACGTGCGCGGCAAGGTGCTCCTGGTGCGGGTCAACGACCCGGGAACCGAGGCGACGCCCGGCTTCTTCGGCGGGAAGGCGCTGACCTACTACGGGCGCTGGACGTACAAGTACGAGGAAGCGTCGCGCCGGGGGGCCGCCGGGGCGATCCTGATCCACACCGACGAGTCGGCCGGGTACGGGTGGAACGTGGTCCGCACCTCCAACACCGGGCAGCAGTTCGACCTGTCCGGCGAGCCCGAGTTCCCGCTGGCGGTGAAGGGGTGGATCTCCCTCCCCGCGGTCACCGACGTGCTGCGCCGCGCCGGCCACGACGTGGACGAGCTGCTGCGCCGCTCGGAAGATCGCGACTTCCGCCCCGTCCCCACCGGCGTCCAGGTGCGGGCGCGGGTGCGCAGCCAGGTGAAGGAGGTGAGCACCGCCAACGTGGTCGGCCTCCTCCCCGGGAGCGCCCCGTCGCGTGAGGCGGAGGTGGT
>JAFAYN010000610.1 GCA_019240375.1 Gemmatimonadota bacterium | reverse complement strand
GCGTGGGAAGCGTTCCGGGCGGGGCGGGCGCCGGAGCTGCGCGCCCCGTTCGACGCGTTCCGGGCGCGCAACGCCGCCTGGCTGGACGACTACGCGCTCTTCCGGGCGCTGCGCGACGAGACCGGCGGCGCCTGCTGGATCGAGTGGGAGCCCGGCGTGCGACTGCGCCGCCCGAGGGCGCTGGCGCAGGCGCGGGAGCGCCTGGCCGACTCGGTGGAGCGGCACGCCCTGGCCCAGTTCCTGTTCGACCGGCAGTGGGGCGAGCTGCGCGCGCACGCCCACGCGCGGGGGGTGCGGATCGTCGGCGACATCCCCATCTTCGTGGCGTACGACAGCGCCGACGTGTGGGCCCACCCCGAGCTGTTCTTCCTGGACGAGCAGGGGCGGCCCGAGGTGGTGTCCGGCGTCCCGCCCGACTACTTCAGCGCGACGGGGCAGCGCTGGGGGAACCCACTGTACCGCTGGGAGGTGATGCGCGAGCGGGGGTTCCGCTGGTGGATCGAGCGCTTCCGCCGTACCCTGGAGCTGGTGGACGTGGTGCGGGTCGACCACTTCCGCGGCTTCGAGGCGTACTGGGAGGTCCCCGCCGCGGAGGAGACGGCGCTGAACGGCGCCTGGCGCCCCGGGCCGGGGACGGCACTCTTCGAGGCGGTGCGGCGCGAGCTGGGCGACCTCCCCCTGATCGCCGAGGACCTGGGGCTCATCACCCCCGAGGTGGAGGCGCTGCGTGACGGGCTGGGGCTCCCGGGGATGCGGGTGCTCCAGTTCGCCTTCGGCGACGACGACGAGAACCCGCACCTCCCCGCCAACTACGTGGAGAACTCGGTGGCGTACACCGGGACGCACGACAACGACACCTCGCGCGGATGGCTGGAGAACGGCGCGTCGGCGGGGGAGCGCGAGGGGCTAGGGCGGCTGGTGCGCCCCGGCACCGGGGACGAGGGGTGGGAGATGGTCCGCATCGTCCTCGCCTCGCGCGCCCGCTTCGCCATCGTCCCGCTGCAGGACGTGCTGGGGCTGGGGAGCGAGGCACGGATGAACGTTCCCGGGACGGTGGACGGGAACTGGGCGTGGCGCCTCCCCGCCGGCGCGCTGACCGGCGAGGCCGCGGAGCGGCTGCGCGAGGTGACCCGCGCCACGCACCGCCTGCACGACGTCGCCCCGGCGAGCGCCACCGCCGGGCGCACGAGAGCATCGACCCACGAACACTCCGGGGAGCACTCATGACTGATTCCGTTGTGCTGGTCACCGGCGGCGCCGGGAACCTGGGGCGCGCCGTCACCCGCGCGTTCCTGGAGAGCGGGGCGAAGGTGGCGGTCCCCGTCTACAAGACCGACCACCCGGACGCGCTCAACGCGCTGCGGGCCGAGTTCGGGGACCGGCTCTTCCCCTGCGCCCTCGACCTCACCACCGAGCGGGGGGCCAACGCCGCGGTGGAGCAGGTGGAGGAGTGGGCGGGGCGGCTGGACGCGGTGGCGCACCTGGTGGGCGGGTGGCGCGGCGGGATGCGCATCGGGGACACGCCGATCGAGGTGTGGGACCGGATGATGGACCTGAACCTCAAGTCGGCGTTCCTGGTGGCGCGCGCGGCGATTCCGGTGATGGTGCGCGGCGGGGGCGGGTCGCTGGTGTTCGTGTCGTCGCGGGCGGCGCGGGAGCGGCGGGCGGGGTCCGGGGCGTACGCGATCTCCAAGGCGGCGCTCTGCACGCTGGTGGAAACGCTGCACGAGGAGTACGCCGACGAGGGGATCCGGGCCAGCGCCATCCTCCCGGACACCATCGACACCGAGGACAACCGGCGGGCGATGCCGGACGCGGATCGATCGAGCTGGACGGCGCCGGAGGAGATCGCGCGCGTGATCCTGGATTTATCTACTGGTGAGTCCGGAGGTAGTGGCTCGGATGGGGTTTGTATTCCGGTTTATCGTTGAGCTGGTGGGGCCGCTCCAGAGCCGGACGATACGGCCGTCCGTCTCTTCCGCGGGGTCGGTGAGCCTCACGAAACCGCCGTGAGTCTCCCCGCCCCGGAGTGAGCCCACGGTACGGCTGTGGTCTCCCTCCGTACAGGATTTTCTGGATAAAGCGAGAAACGAAGAAACGACCAAACCCTGCAGTCCGTAGGCTCACTGGTTTCTACGCTTGCTCTCCTCCCGCCACGGCCTTCCGGTCCACCGCCAGCACCACTCCCAACACTACCACCAGCATCAAAAAGGCGAACCAGCGGCCGATAGGGTCCTCGAGAGCGTTATTCCATTGTAAGTTGTTACATTCAAGCTATTTATGTAATATTTCGACATCCCTCGGACTGTGTAACTCCCGCACGTATTAGCCGTTTACTCTTGCAACTTTCGCCGAGTGACTGTATCCTCCCTACCAGGAGGCTTGCGGTAAATGCTTGGTTTCTCCTTCTGGCAGATATCTACTCCATACTCTCCTTCCGTCTTTCTCTACAGCGGCAAACCCGCCGCTGAGCTGCCACCTCCCTCATCCTCAGGTAACATGCGCCCGTCGGCCCGCCAGATCGGAGCACTTATGGTGCTCGGCAGCTTCTTTGGCTGTAGCGAAGGCCCGGTCGCAATGCTGCCGCAGATCTCTCCTGCCGTGCAAAAGCAGGCGCCCTTCCTTGGGACTGGGACGCGTTTCGGCAAGGAAGACTTTGGCTGTTATGTCAAGGTTCACAACGCCGGCCAGAAGGAGCCTTATGCAGTCAAGCTGCCAATACGGGAATTCGCGTTCGCAACAGATGGAAAACAGCTGGCTTACACGTTCCATGCACATACTTCTGATGGCGGTAAGTGGTGGACTGCGTCGTGCGTGATTCCCCGGACCGTCAAGGCTGTCGAGATAACCAACCTGTTCTTCGCCCAATCACCGGATGCTTTCCTGGAAAGCAGTAACATAAGGTTCTCGGAACCGGTTGGTTCCGGTCCCGCGACCCAGCGGTTTCCGGGGCTCCGTGCCAGCCAGGTCATGGATGATGGCGACTGCAGCCTCGTCTATAGCAAAGAGCTGGAAATGTGGACCGGTGAGTGTCCAGGGATAACGGGAGGTGGGTACGATCCCCCGCCGCCCCCGCCGCCCCTACCGCCGGCGACCCCGCTCCCGGATCCATACATGCCGGGCGGAGGTAGCACTGGCGGGACCGGAACGACTGGAGGATGCTCGGCTGAAGCTCGCACCTGTGACGTTCCAGATCCACTGTGTGTGGCTGCTACGGCGTTCGCAGCATGGGCAGCGACGTGGGCGAGTAACGCTACGACTGCGTACAACAATATCCGCGAGGCATACATAATCAAACTTGCTGAATACAGGGCATGGGATACTCAGGCCAAGGCGGACGACATCTACACATACGACGAACAAATGACGTTAATCAGGCTTGGTGACGAGTTGAGGAAGCTAGAGGGGCCGATGAAGACGGCCAAAGAGGAGGCCGACTTTGCAACCAGCGTCGCTCGTGGCGCAGCACTCACAGCGTCGGGCGTGTGCCTCGCCCTCTAACCCTCGAGTGCGTATGATGTCGCTGCATTCAGCCATATTCACGAGTATTCTCCTGGTGCTTGGTTTCCTCACGTTACAGAGGACCTGGGAACTGCTGAGGGCATTTCGGCGTCACAGGCAGTGGCATGACACAACCATGGGCCTGCTGCAGATCACCGCCGTGCTTCTGCTGCTGTACAATGGTTCTGGATACGTGTTCGCAGGAGTGCCAGCCACCACATGGGTGGCCTACTTGGCCCTTGGCCTACTTCTCCTTGTAGAGCTTGACAAGATGCTCCGCTATATACGCAAATCGCATAAGCGGCAATGACGCCGCTCCACTATTTGTTCCGGCGGGCCGCTGCCCGACTGTACCCAGGCACGTCTGCTGACGTGCTCAACCTGGAACCACCAAAAACGAGGTGCCACATGATAGGCAGAATTCTCCTGTTCGTCGTTGCATGCGCGATTGCCTGTCCTCTCGTCGCCCAGGAGCCGACGGAGGGGCAGATGCAGGCCGCGGCGCGGCTCATCGATGTGATGCATTACGAGAACTCGTGGGGAAGCGTGTCGGAGCAGATCATCCAGGGAATTTACCCTCCGGGTTCGGACACGAGTAAGTTCGTGATCGAGTCCCAGGCGAGAATGCGGGAGATGTTCGCGAAACAGTTTCGCTGGCAGGATCTCAAGCCCGAGTACGTCAGGTTGTATGCGAGCCTGTATACGGAGGCCGAACTACGACAGCTCATCGCGTTCTACGAGAGCCCGGTCGGGCAGAAGATGATGCGGCTGGGTCCCCAGATGACCGCGCGATTACTCGCGATCACTCAGCGCCGGATGATGGCCGTAGCTCCATCGTAGGACCAGCGAACCCACTCCATAAACCGGTTCAGCCTGGTGCCTGAATCCTTCCGCTTCGTGAGCCGATGAGGACTACGGCGAGCACCACCACCAGCATTCCGAAGGCGAACCAGCCGTCGATCAGCTTGTTGGTTCCCCACAGCCACTCGTTCGCTCCAGGCGCGGGGCGGGTGAGATAGCCGTACGACTTGAGCCAGAAGATCCACCCGCCGTGGATCCCGATGGAGGTCCACAGGTCGCCCGTCTCGCGGTAGGCCAGCCCCAGCACGGTCCCGGCCAGCGTCAAGCTCAGGAGGGCGGGGATCACCGTGTGCACGTCCACGAAGCCGCGCAGCATCCCGGGAAGCTCGGTGAGGCCGGTGCTCCACTCCACCCGCGCGGGCGGGGCCGGCTTCGCCAGGAAGTGGACGATGGCGTAGATGGCGCTGCTGGCGAGCAGCGCCGCGGGCCAGGCGATGGCCCTCCGCAGCGTGCCGAAGATGGCGCCGCGGAAGAGCAGCTCCTCGATCACCCCCACCAGCACCGCCGTCCCCAGCGCGCCCAGCAGCCTCCCGGGGAGTTTCCCCACGTGGGCGAAGTCGAAGACCCTTCCGCCCGCGGCCAGCGACACGGCGCACACCACCGCCAGCGAGACGAACCCCAGCGCGAACCCCGCCGCCCAGCGCCGCCACAGGACGCGGCGCGGATCGAGCCCCACGTCGCTCCACCTGCGGACCCCGGCGCCGCGCAGGTACAGGGGGAGCGCCGCCAGCGCCACGATCAGCAGCCCGCGGTTCACGTACGTCCCGAAGGGGAAGCGGGCCAGGTCGCGCGCGCCGGGGTACGCGGCGGCCAGCGCCTGCGCGCCCAGGTACAGCCAGGGGGCGAGCAGCGCGCCGAGCCCGAACACGGCGGCGAGGAAGAGGAGGAGCGCGGGGAGCGGACGCCCCTCCGGTGCGGGATCCTGGCGGAGTCGGGTGGTCATGGAGTCGCGGAGGGTGCCCTGGGTGGTGTGGAGCGGACAATCTAGGGGCGGGGCGCGCCGGGCGCCAAAGCTCGCCCTTGCCCCGGCGGCGGTGGCGGGGCCATCCTGTCGCTTATGAACCCATCGCCCACGCCCGTCGCGCCCGACCTCTGGCGGATCACCACGCCGCTCCCCTTCCGCCCGCGCTCCGTGCACGCCTACCTGGCGCGCTTCGGCGGGGGTGACTTCCTGCTGGTGGACGGCGGGGGGAACACCGACGACGCGTGGGCGGTGCTCGACGCCGGGGTCCGCGAGGTGGCGGGCGGGTGGGAGCGGGTGCGCGCGCACCTGGTCACGCACATGCACCTGGACCACGTGGGGCTGGTGACGCGGGTGCGCGCGGCCACGGGCGCGCCGCTCCTGATGGGGGCGCTGGACGCGGAGCGCGCCGCCCACGCGGACGCGCACCCGGACGAGGAGGCGGAGTACCGCGCCGGCCTCCTCCTCCGCAGCGGCGCCCCGGAGGAGCTGCGGCGCGCGGTGGAGGCTTCGCGGGGGGAGAGCAACCCGCTCTCCGCCTTCCTCCCGGCCGACCACGGCCTCACCGGCGAGGCGGGGGAGCTTCCCGGGGTGCAGGGGTGGCGCTGGGTGTGGACGCCGGGGCACACCGCCGGGCACGTCTCGCTCTTCCGCCCGGAAGACCGGGTGATGGTCGCGGGCGACGCGGTGCTCCCGCGGGTGACGCCGACCATCGGGGTGAACCGGCAGCGCGAGGACCCGGTGGGCGACTACCTGGCCGCGCTCGACCGGGTGGACGCGCTCGGCGTCGCCTCCCTCCTTCCCGGCCACGGCGACCCGCTGGCGCCCCCCACCGGGCGCGTCGCGGAGCTGCGGCGGGCCACGGAGGAGGAGACGCGGCTGGTGGAGGCGCTGGTGGC
>JAFAYN010000607.1 GCA_019240375.1 Gemmatimonadota bacterium | reverse complement strand
GTGAGCAATTCCACGATGCGCCCGCCCGTCGCGGCATCCAGGTTGCCGGTGGGCTCGTCGGCGAAGAGAATGCTGGGGGAGTGTACGAAGGCGCGGGCGATGGCCACCCGCTGCTGCTCGCCGCCGGAAAGCTGCGCGGGGTAGTGGTGGCCGCGCCCGCCGAGCCCCACCCGCTCCAGCAGCTCGCCGGCCCGCTCGGCGGCGCCATCCCGCCCGCCCAGCTCCAGCGGGACCTGCACGTTCTCGCGGGCGGTGAGGGTGGGGATGAGCTGGAACGACTGGAAGACGAAGCCGATCCGGTCGCGGCGGAGCCGGGCGCGCTCGTCCTCCGAGAGCGAGGCCAGGTCCACGCCGTCCAGCTGGACCGAGCCGTGCGTGGCCCGGTCCAGCCCGGCGATGAGCCCCAGGAGCGTGGTCTTCCCGCTCCCCGAGGGGCCGACGATGGCGACGAACTCCCCCAGCTCGACCGAGAACGACACATCCCGGAGAACGGTGAGCGACCGGCCGCCGCTCCGGTACGACTTCTGGAGATCCTGAACGATGAGCATCTGCCGAGTGGTACGTGGTTTCGCGCTGGCGACCGCGCTGGTCCCCCTGATCATCGGGTGCGGGGGGGGCGATGGCAACTCCGCACCCGCCGCGGCTTCCCCGCCCGCCACCGCCGCCGCTCCGAAGGAGCAGCGGCACGGCGATTCGGCCGTGGTCCTGTTCCTGGGCACCAGCCTGACCGCAGGGCTGGGCGTGGACCCGGACGACGCCTACCCGGCCCGCGTGCAGGCCAAGATCGACTCGGCCGGGATCCCTTTCCGCGTGGTCAACGCCGGCTCCAGCGGCGAGACGTCGGCCGGGGCGCTGCGCCGGCTGGACTGGCTCCTCCGCCAGCCGTTCGACGTGCTGGTGCTGGAAACGGGTGCAAACGACATGCTCCGCGGCTCCGACCCCGACTCCACCCGCGCCAACCTGGAGGCGATCATCCGGCGGGTGCGCGCCGCCCGCCCCGGCACGCAGATCGTGCTGGTGGGAATGATGGCGCTCCCCAACCTGGGGCGGGAGTACGGGGCGAAGTTCCAGGCCATCTACCCCGACCTGGCGCGAAAGTACCAGCTCCCGCTCATCCCCTTCCTGCTGGAAAAGGTGGCCGGAAAGCCGTCGCTGAACCTCCCCGACGGGATGCACCCCAACGAGACCGGGCACCGGCTGGTGGCGCAGACGGTGTGGGCGGGGCTGGAGCCGATCCTCCGCGCCCGGGTGGCGGCGCGGGGAGGCGGCACTCCTGCGCCGCGGCCCGGCAGGTTATAATACCCGCCACGCGCCGCCCTTCCGGCGGCGACGGACACGACCCGCACCGGCCCATGAACCCGAACTTCAACCCGGACCTTCCCGAGGAAGGCCCCTCGGTGGAAGGGCTCGCCACGAGCCTGAACGCCAGGCCCATCTACCTGCTCGCCGACAGCCAGCTCCTGTTCTGGGGCGAGGGGGGCGAGTCGTTCCTGCACACCGTCCGCCGCCAGCTCGACCACCCCTCGCCGAAGGCCGCGTACCTGGGCGCCTCCAACGGCGACAACCCGGAGTTCTACGAGATCTTCGTCGCGGCGATGGACGGGATTGCGGTGTTCGACACCCGGATGATCCCCTCCGACCCCTCGCGCGAGGACCGCGCCTACCTGGACGACGCCGACCTGGTGCTGCTGGCCGGCGGCGACGTGGAGCGCGGCTGGAACGTGTTCGAGTCCACCGGGCTCAAGGACGCCATCGTGCAGCGCTACTACGCGGGCGCCGTGCTGATGGGGGTCTCGGCGGGGGCGGTGCAGCTTGGGCTGGCCGGGTGGCCCGAGGGGGCGCCGGTCACCCGCGAGAACCTGGTGGACACGCTGAAGCTGATCCCGCACGTGGTGGACGCGCACGCCGAGCGGGAGGAGTGGGAGCGGCTGCGGACCGCGGTGGGGCTGATGGGGGAGAGCGTGCAGGGGTTCGGGATCCCCTCCGGGGGCGGGATGATCTACCACCCGGACCACTCCATCGAGGCGGTGCGGCACCCGCTGCACGAGATCTCGCTGCGGGACGGGAAGGCGGTGCGGTCGCTCCTCTTCCCCACCGTCGAGAAGTCCTCGTAGCGGCGCCGGACACGACATGCGCGTCTACGCCGTCTCGGACCTGCACACCGACTTCCGTGACAACCTGGCCCTGGTGGAGCAGCTCCCGCTGGGGGAGCACCGCGACGACGCGCTGATCGTCGCGGGCGACATCGCCGACTCGCTGGACACCATCGAGGCCACGCTGGCGCTCCTCCGCTCCCGTTTCCGGGAGGTGTTCTACGTCACCGGCAACCACGAGCTGTGGGTGCGGGCGGAGAGCGGCGACTCGGTGGAGAAGTTCGCCCGCATCCTCCGTCTGTGCGACACCATGGGGGTGCGGACCCGCCCCCACCGGCTGGACGACGCCTGGGTGGTCCCCCTCTTCTCCTGGTACGACGCGGAATTCGACACGTACCGCGACGCCGAAACGAAGGACATGGAGGCGTGGGCCGACTTCCACTTCTGCCGCTGGCCGGCGGGGATGGAGTCGCAGTGCGCGTACTTCCTGGAGATGAACCGGGCGCACCTGCGCGAGTACGACGCCCCGGTCCTTTCCTTCTCGCACTTCCTCCCGCGCCGCGACCTCCTCCCCCCCGCGAAGTACCTGCGCTTCCGCGGGCTCCCGCTGGTGGCGGGGTGCGCCGGGCTGGACGCGCAGGTGCGCGCCCTGGGCGCACGGATCCACGTGTTCGGGCACAGCCACATCAACGCCGACCGCGAGATCGAGGGCGTCCGCTACGTGCAGAACGCGCTGCGCTACCCCCGCGACCGTGGCGAGGTGGACACCATCCTCAAGCTGATCTGGGGCGACGACTGACGACGGGTACTGGCCCCGTCCTTGAAAGGTCCCCCCGCATCCGAGCGACGCACCCCGCGCCCAACAGGAGACCGCCGATGCCGCGTTCCGCCCCCGCCGTGCGCACGGAAGACCCCGAGCTGCAGCACATCCGCCGGCTCGCCTACCTGCTGGACGACTCCATCCCCGTCCCCGGGATCGGGCGCTTCGGGGTGGACGCGCTGATCGACCTGATCCCCGGCGTGGGCGACGCGGCCGGGTCGGTGATCTCGCTCTACATCATGGGGAGGGCGATGCGGCTGGGCGTGCCCCGGTCGCTCCTGCTGCGCATGGCCGCCAACGTGGGGATCGACACCGTGGTGGGTGCGATCCCCTTCATCGGCGCGCTCTTCGACGCTGGGTGGAAGGCCAACTCCCGCAACGCCCGCCTCCTCACCCGCTACCTGGAGAACCCGACCGGAGAGGCGCGCGCCAGCAAGGGCTTCCTGGTATTGCTGATCGTGGTGCTGCTGCTCCTGCTGGGAGGGGCGATCACGCTCACCGTGTTCCTGCTGGGCGGGTTGATGCAGCGGCTGTGGTGAGGGGCCCCCTATCCCCGGCCCACAGCAGCCCCCTTGATCCCCCAGAAGCAGGAGAAAGGGGGAGCAATGCAAGACAATGCTGTAGTTGCAGTTCTCCCCTCCCCACTCGTGGGGGAGGGGCCGGGGGAGGGGGCTACAGCGCCGATTGAGCACCGGAGTCAGGCCGGCGCCACACGCCCCCATCCGGCGCTGCGCGCACAGCAGCCTCCTTGATCCCCCAATTCTTGGGAAGGCAGGCCCCCTCCCCAACCCCTCCCCCGCAAGCAGGGGAGGGGCTTGAACAACAGCAGGGCGGGCATTCGCGTGAATGCCCGCCCTGTGTCTTTTGCTGTTCCTGCCGTTCCCAGATGCTGTTGCGAGGGAGACCACGGCAGTATCGTGGGCTCCCGTAGCGGTCGGGGAGACTGCCAGCAGTACCGGCAGGCTCACCGGCCCCGCGGAAGAGACGGACGGCCGTATCGTCCGGCTCTGGAGCGGCCCCCCTACACCCGGCTCAAAACCTCACGCACGGGGAAACGGGTCCACCTCCACGCCCATCGACTCCAGCAGGTGCACCCCCATCTCCGAGAGATCCCGCCGCACCACCTCCTGGATGTCGAAGATCTCCTCCGGCTGCAACTGGTCCCAGAAGTTCCCTTCCTGCCCTGTACGGATCCCCCGAGCACTCCGCATCTCGTTCCCGCTCTCCACCGCCGCCGCCACCAGCGCCGGATCCGGCGTGACGTTCAGGAACTCCAGCACGCGGCGCAGAGCCCGCCCAGGGTCGGCATCCAGCTCCCGGTACGATAAAAATACGGAATCCCGGTGCCGAAGCAGCCATGGAGCCCACGAGTTCATGTAGTGGATCCACGCCGGAAGCCCAAGACGCGGGTGCCGGATGAACTCCCGCATCGACCCCGTGAACTCCGCCTTCTCCTGGGTGAAGTACGCGTAGGCGGAGACCACCACGTCGTACGCATTCCGGGCCAGGAAGGCGACCGGGTACCCGCGGTGGAACTCCCACGAGTACGGCTGGTGGCAGACGGAAACCAGGGGAAGGTCGCGCCGGTCGCGGAACCGGAAGGCCGGGTACCCACGCGTCGGCTCGTCGAGGTGGTCGGGCACCACGGCGAACACCGTTTCCGGCGTGACCGTGATCCCCAGCCGGTGGTGCGCGGCCAGGTAGTGCCCGATCAGGTAGCGCAGCCACCGCCCCCCGCTTCGGGGATGGGAGCAGACCAGGGTGTCGGCTTGCATGGCAGATGTAGCTGGAAGGAGAACGGATCTCCCTGAGAGTAGCGGAGATAGCGGGGTCGGGGCAAGCCCGCGGCGGCCCGAACGGGTCGGTGGAGCATCGGCGGATACGCGGTGTCGCCGCTCCGGCCGCGCTCACCGGACCAGGAACCGCACCGCCAGGTCCGCCACCCTGCGCGCCACCCCACCCGAGAACTTCGCGCGCAGGTAGGCGTCCGCGCCGCGCCGGATCGACTCCGGGTAGGTGGGATACACGTGGATCATCCCCGACAGGTCGGACAGCTTCAGCCGGTGGCGGACGGCGAGCACCGCCTCGTGGATGGTCTCGCCGGCGCGCGGCCCGACGACGTGCGCCCCCACCAGCCGCCCCTTCGGGTCGGTGACCAGCTTGGTCAGCCCTTCCGGCTCCCCGTCGCACACCGCCCGGTCCAGCGAGTCGTGCCGGTAGCGGTAGACGCCCGCCGCGCCGCCCCAGCGCTCCCGCGCCTCGGCCTCGGTGAGCCCCACCCGCGCCACCTCCGGCTCGGTGAAGGTGCACCAGGGCACCACCCGGTAATCCACCTTCCGCCCCACCGGGAAGAGCGCGTTGGGAGCCACCAGCCGCCCGTGGTAGTCGGCCACGTGGGTGAAGCGGTACGGCCCCACCACGTCCCCCGCCGCCCACACGTTGTCGGCCGAGGTGCGCAGCTTCGCGTCCACGCGGATCCCGCCCTCCGCCACCTCCACCCCGACCGCCTCCAGCCCCATCCCCTCCACGTTGGGCCGCCGCCCCGTGGCGACGAACACCTCCTCCACCCGCACCTCCTCGCGCGCGCCGTCATCCCCTTCCAGCGTCACTACCTTTTCCGCCTCCTCCACCCGCGCCGCCACCGCCCGCCGCCCCAGCCGTACCGCGACGCCCTCCCGCTCCAGCGCGGCCTGGAGCACGGCGGCGACCTCCGGGTCCTCCCGCGCCAGCACCTGCCGCCCCCGGTCGGCCAGCGTCACCCGGCTCCCCAGCCGCGCGAAAGTCTGCCCGATCTCCGCCCCGATCGGCCCGGCGCCCAGCACCAGCATCGACGCGGGGAGCCGCTCCAGCTCCCACACGTCCTCGTGCGTGCGGAAGCCGGCGGCCTCCAGCCCCTCCACGGACGGAGCAGCGGTGCGGGAGCCGGTCGCCACCACCCAGCGCTTCGCGCGCACCCGGCGCCCGTCCAGCTCCACCTCCTCCGGGGAGACGAAGCGGGCGTGCCCCTGCAGCACGTCCACCCCCAGCCCGCGGAAGCGCTCCGGCGAGTCGTGCGGCTCGATGGCAGCGATGGTGCGGCGCACCCGCGCCATCACCTCCGCGAAGTCGGCGGTGGCCTCCCCCGCGCGGATCCCGTACTCCGCCGCGCGCCGGATGGTCGCCAGCACCGCCGCCGAGCGGAGGATCGCCTTGGAGGGGACGCACCCCGTCCACAGGCACTCCCCGCCCAGCCGGTGCCGCTCGATCAGCGCCGTGCGCGCCCCGATCCCCGCCGACACGGCCGAGGTCACCAGCCCCGCCGTCCCCCCGCCGATCACCGCCAGGTCGTACCGTTCCACGTCCCCTCCCCGTCACGAGGAACCCGCCGTTTCCGCCCGCCGCGGCGGCCTTCCGCCCGCGGGCGTGGCATCCGCCTCCGGTGGGATGTTATTTATATAGGACTTACACCGAGCACGCAGGACCCGCGTCGGGCGCGCGCCACATGCGCGGCCCCGACCGATCCATCGACGATCGACGCCCCCGGAACCCCTGGAGCGGACAGTGATACCCAACCTACGAGACGGCGCCGCCTGGCGGGAGCGCTTCCACGCCGGACGCATGCGCCTCCGCGCCGCCTGGAAGCACCCGCGCGAGCGCCGCGTGCTGATCGCCCTGTCGGTGCTGGGGCTGGCCTCGTGCAGCACCGGCGCCGTGGCCGCGGCGTGGACGCAGGCGTGCGTGGGGACCTGCCCCACCGCCGAGCAGGTGGCCGAGTTCGCCCCCCGCCAGGCCAGCCAGGTGCTGGACGCGAAGGGCGGGCTGCTGGGCGTGTTCTACCGCGAGCGGCGCACCCTGATCCCCATCCGGACGCTCCCCCGCTACGTCCCCATGGCCTTCGTGTCCATCGAGGACCAGCGCTTCTTCGAGCACGAGGGCGTGGACCCGGTCCGCATGATCGGCGCCGTGCGCGACAACATCGTAAAGGGGTGGGGCGGCCCGGGCGGGAGCACCATCACCATGCAGCTCGCCCGCAACCTCTTCCCCCAGCAGCTCCCCAAGGAAGAAAAGACGCTGCGCCGCAAGGTGGCGGAGATCAAGCTGGCGCTGAGCATGGAGCGCTCCTACTCCAAGGAGCGGATCCTGGAGATGTACCTCAACACCATCTACCTGGGCGCCGGCGCGTACGGGGTGGAGGCGGCGGCGCGGACCTACTTCGCCAAGCCCGCCTCACGCCTGACCTACGTGGAGGCGGCGACGCTGGCCGCGCTCCCCAAGGCCCCCTCGTACTACAACCCCCGCCAGCGCCCCGAGGCCGCGCTGGAGCGCCGCAACCTGGTGCTCTCCTTCATGGCGAAGACCGGGGCGATCACCGAGGCGCAGGCCGAGGCCGGGAAGCGGCAGCCGATGACGCTGGCCCCGCCGAGCGGCGCCTTCCGGGCCCCGTACTTCATCGAGCAGGTCCGCAACGAGATGGAGGCCAAGTTCGGGGAGCTCCTCTACACCGGCGGGCTCAAGATCCACACGGGGATCGACCCGGTTCTCCAGGAGACCGCCGAAAAGGGGCTGGAGGAGCACCTCCGCCAGATCGAGCACGGGGAGTACGGCGAGTACACGCACCCCACCTACGAGCAGTTCACCCAGCAGCTCGGGGACCGCGACGCCACCTTCACCCCGTACCTCCAGGGCGTGGTGGTAACCATGGACCCCGGGACCGGGGTGATCCGGGCGATGGTCGGCGGGCGCGACTTCGGGCAGTCGCAGTTCAACCGCGCCACCCAGGCGCTCCGCCAGCCGGGGTCGGCGTTCAAGCCCTTCGTGTACGCTGCGGCGCTGGAAAAGGGGCGCTCCCCGCTGTACTCGGTGGCCGACGAGCCTTTTTCGCTCGCCCTGTCCGACGGGACGGTCTGGTCGCCGAAGAACTACGACGGGCACTACAGCGGGTACATCACCCTCCGCTCGGCGCTGCGCAACTCCAAGAACATGGTGGCGATCCGCCTCGGGCGCGAGGTGGGGATCCAGGCGGTGCGCAGCGTGGCCCAGCGCGCCGGGATCGCCACGCGCATCCCCGGCTACCCCTCGGTCTACATCGGCTCGGCCGCGGTGTACCCGGTGGACCTGATCAGCGCCTACGCCACCTTCGCCAACGGCGGGTACCGGGTGGAACCGCAGTACGTGGTG
>JAFAYN010000608.1 GCA_019240375.1 Gemmatimonadota bacterium | reverse complement strand
GGCGGTACCCGGCCAGCCGGTAGCGCGTGGTGGCGAGCTGCCGGGCGACCCCCAGCTCGGCCCCCGGCTCCAGGTCGCCCAGCCCGAAACGCGCGGTGGCGTCCGCCGCCCACGGCCCCAGCTCCACGCCGGCCCTCGCCCCCAGCGACAGCCCCTCCACCCGGTTGTAGCGGAGCAGGCTCAGGTCGGCGAGCTGCCAGTGCACCTGCGGGGCGCCCACGCCGTCGAGGCCGCCGCCGATCCGATCCAGGACGCGCTCCAGGTCGTGCACCTCCTCGCCCGTGATCATCTTCTCACCGCCGTCGGCCAGGGAGGCGGGGAGCTCCGCGCTGCGCACCAGCGCGGCGGTGTCGGGGGGGACGACCACCTCCCAGCTCCGGCACTCCCCCTGTGGGCAGGAGCACACCCGGCCGGCTCCCCTGACGCAGCGGCTGGAGTCGGGCTTCTCGCCGCGCGCGGCGACGGCGGGGAGCGCGCGGACCGCGGTGTCGGGGGCGGCGGTCACCTCGTACCCGGAGTAGCTGCGCTCGAAGCGGAGGGGGAACTTCCCCAGCACCCCCGCCTGGATCGACCCCTCCACCGCGACCACCCGCGGGAGCCACCAGCGTCCCTCCCACAGCGCGTACTCCACCGTCAGGTAGTCCATGCTGGCGCGCATGCTCCCCAGCAGGCGGAGCGCGCCGGGGACGTCGTCGCCCACGTCGCGCGTCAGGTCGAAGGGGCGCGCCAGGCGGAAGGCGCTGCGCACCACGCCGTGGCTCTCGTCGTCCACCCACAGGGAGCCGCGCAGCAGGTTGGGCTCGCTGCGGCGGGGGATCACCTCCAGCTCGGTGATGCGGATGGTGCGCCCGTCCGGGAGGCGGATGGCGGTGCTTTCCCCGGTACGGAAGCGGTAGTGCGCTTCGCTCCCCGCGGCGAGCGGGTCGCGGACCGTCATCGACACGTTCACCTCGTGCTCGCCGCTCCGGGCGGTATCCGGGGCAGGCTCCGGCTTTTTCGGCTTCTCGTCCGAGTCGCCGCCCATCCCCATCAGCAGGGAGAGCTGCAGCCGGTCCGGGTCGAAGGCCAGGTCTGTGACCTGGTTCTCGATCCCGCCGGGGAGCTCGGCTCCCGTCCGGATGGCCGGCGAGGCCTCGCGCCCGCCCAGCACCTCGATGCGCCCCGTCCCGTCGCGCCGCCAGTCGACGCGAGCCGCCATCTCCTGGGTGTACAGGGTGCGGTTGCGCCCCAGGGTGTGCAGCCCGGCGTAGCCGCGCTGCTTCGCCAGCACGCGGTAGCCGTCGATCCGGCGCTCCACGCGGGCGCGACGCTCCCGCGCCTGCTGCACCAGGGTGCGCGCTCCGGGGTCCAGGTAGGCGTCGGCGGGGGTGGATGCGGCGGTCGGGGCGGGGCGCACCGGGACGGTGTCGGCGGGAACGGTCTGCAGCGCAAGGAGCGCGGCGCCGAGGGCGAGAAGCATGGGGTGGGTCTCCGGTTCGGGTATGAAGCAGCGTACGGGGCGGGGGAGCGCCGGGTTTCAGGGGCGTGTCGCGGGGGGACGTTCCGTGATTATCTTGTATCTCCAGCCGGGGCCAGGGCCGGCGCCCGTCCTTTTTTCGCAACCGCTCCGACCCCTTGCCACAGACCGCCTGCCCCGCCTGCGGCTCCGCCGAGTACGCCGTCTTCAGCAGCAGGGGCCGCAACCGCGTGGTGACCTGCCGCGGCTGCGGGCTGTACCACACCAACCCGGTCCCTGCACGCGGGGAGCTGCAGGCCCGGGTGGAAGAGTCGGACTTCTATACCGGGGACCAGCTCCGCAAAGTTCCCTTCTTCCGGCGCCGGGCCGAGGCGCTCTTCGACCGGGTGGAGCCGCGGGTGGGCGGACGGCGGGTGCTGGACGTGGGGTGCGCCATCGGCACCGAGCTAGTGGTGGCGCGGGAGCGCGGCTGGGCGGGGACGGGGATCGAGCTTTCGCAGGCCTCCGTCCGGATCGCGCGGGGGGAGGGGCTGGACGTGCGCGACGTGCCGCTGGAGGCGAGCGGCTTCGCCGCCGCCTCCTTCGACCTGGTCACGCTGAACCACGTCCTGGAGCACATCGCCCACGTGCAGCCGTTCCTGGCCGAGGTGCGCCGGGTGCTGTCCCCGGACGGGCTCCTCTTCGTCGCCGTCCCCAACGTGCACGCCTGGCAGTTCTTTCTGCGGGGGGAGAACTACGCCTGGACCTTCCAGGACGACCACTTCCTCCACTTCACCCCGGGGACGCTGCGCCGCCTCCTGGTCCGGCACGGCTTCCTCCCGCTGGCGACGGAAACCTCCCGCTGGCGCGACTTCCACCAGCCGCTCCCGGAGCGCTCCCTCCCCTTCCGGGTGGTGAACCGCGTGGTCGAGCGCCTGGGGATGGGGATCGAGATCTTCTGCCTCGCCCGCCCCGCCTGACCCGCGCTCCACCCGTCCCTCACCCTATTTCGTACGCCATGCCGCCCATCACGCAGCTCGTCGACGCGCTGACCTACTACGTCGTCTTCCTCTTTTCCACCACGCTCCACGAGGCGGCGCACGCCTGGGCGGCCAAGCGCGGCGGCGACCTGACCGCGTACCACGGCGGCCAGGTGTCGCTGGACCCGGCGCCTCACATCCGGCGCGAGCCCTTCGGGATGGTGGTCCTCCCGCTCCTGTCGGCGCTGGCCACCGGCTGGCCGCTGGGCTACGCCAGCGCCCCGTACGACATCCGCTGGGCTGCCCGCTACCCGAAGCGGGCGGCGATGATGGCGCTCGCCGGTCCGGCGGCCAACCTGCTGCTGGTGATCCTGGCGGCGCTCCTCATCCGCGGCGGGGAGGCGGCGGGGTTCTTCTACGCCCCCGACACGGTGAAGTTCGGGAGCCTGGCCGCCTCCCACGCGGGTGGGCTCTGGTCCAGCGCCGCCTACATGCTGAGCGTCTTCTTTTCGCTCAACCTCCTGCTCGCGGTGTTCAACCTCCTCCCGCTCCCCCCGCTGGACGGGAGCGGCGCCCTCCCCCTGGTGATGAGCGCGGAGTCCAGCCGGAGCTACCAGGAGTTCCTGTGGAGCAACCCGATGATCGGGTGGATGGGGATGTTCCTGGCCTGGCAGGTGTTCGACGTGTTCTTCGATCCCATCTTCTGGGGCGCCGTGAACCTGCTCTACCCGGGCGTCAGCTACGGCTGACCGGGCCGCTGGCGGGGCGCTTGCATGGGACGGTCGGTCCACCTTGCCAGGACGCAGCGCGACACCACCCGGCGCTGAGCGCCGGCACCGGTCCGGAACACGACCCACGGGAGGAATATATGGCGGAGGGGAGCGAGCAGGTCACGGTGGTGGACAACCCCGGCGCGAGCCGGTACGAGGCGCAGACGCCGGAGGGGCCCGCGCTCCTCACCTACGAGCGCGAGGCGGGCCGCATCTTCCTGCTGCACACCGAGGTCCCGGACGCGCTGGAGGGGCGCGGTGTGGGGAGCGAGCTGGTGCGTACGGCGCTCGACCAGGCGCGGGAGCAGGGGGTGCGGGTGGTGCCGTACTGCGCCTTCGTGCAGGCGTACCTGAAGCGGCACCCGGAGTACCAGGAGCTGGTGCAGGCCCCGGAGTAGCCGGAGTCCGTCCGCGCTCCGTTCCCGCCACACCTCCGCGCCTTCCACCCGCCTCCCCGTCCGTCGGCACGGGGTGGCGGGATTCGACCATATAGATTATCACTTATTATGTGGTTCCGGAGATCTCCGGGGCCGCCCTTTCCCGACCGAAAGAAGTGTCGGGTCCGGTCCGCACGGCAACTTTTCGTCCCCCATGGGGGTCTAATCCCCGCGCTCTGCCCGCTTTTCGCCGCGGGACCCTCAGCGGAAGACGTTCACCCTCTCCAACAGGCAAAGCACCATGAAGCGGTTCGGCAGTGCCATAGTCGCTCTCCTCGTAGCGGGCGGTGCCTCTTCCCTGCATGCGCAGACGCCGGCCACCCCGCCGCAGGGTGCCCGGCCGCAGGGTGGGCCCCCGCCGGGCGCCCGGCCCGGGATGCCCGGCCCGGGGATGGCCGGTCCGCAGCAGGGGCCCGGCGGCCGCATACAGGGCTCGGTGGTGGACGCGGCCAGCGGGCGTCCGCTCCAGGCCGCTTCGATCGCGGTGTGGAGCCGGGCGGACTCGACGCTGGTGACCGGCGCCGTGGCCCGGCCGGACGGGAGCTTCCGCATCGAGGGGCTCCGTCCCGGGCGGTACTACCTGCGCGTCAGCTCGCTCGGCTACACCAGCGCGCGGAGCGAGGACGTCACCATTTCCCCGGCCGCCCCGCAGGTGGACGTCCCCCCGATCCGCCTGGCCGCCAGCGCGGTGCAGATCGAGGGGCTGCAGGTGACGGCGGAGCGGAACACCGCCGCCCTGGCTCCGGACCGCAACACCTACCAGGCCCGCGAGCTGCCGACCGCCGGGGGGAACGCCACCGACGTGCTGCGCAACGTCCCGGCCGTGGACGTGGACGGCGACGGCAAGGTGAGCCTGCGCGGCAACTCCAACGTGGCGATCCAGATCAACGGCCGCGCCGCGCCGCTGACCGGCGACCAGCTGACCCGCTTCCTCCAGTCGCTCCCCGCCAACACGGTGGACCGGGTGGAGGTGATCCCCAACCCGTCGGCCAAGTACGACCCGGACGGGATGGCGGGGATCATCAACATCGTCCTCAAGCAGAACACCGACCTGGGGACCAGCGGCGGGATCCTGCTGGGCGTGGGGACGGGGAACCGGTACAACGCTTCCGGGAACCTGGGGTGGCAGAAGGGGCGGCTCACCCTGTTCGGCAATTACGCCTTCAACAACGAAGAGCGGGACGTGACCGGCTTCAACTGGCGTGAGAACCGGTTCACGACGCCGCTCACCTTCCAGCAGCAGGACTCCGACGGGCACTTCGACGCCCAGACGCACACCTTCAACGGGACCGCGGACCTGCGCCTGAACCGGCAGAACGTGCTGTCCACGGCCCTGCTCTTCAGCCACCGCGGGCTGGACGCCGGGCAGACCGACTTCTTCCAGGTGCTGGACGCCGGGCGCACCGTCACCCGCCGCTACGACAACCTGAACGGAACCGACGACAGCGGGAACACCGTCGACTACTCGCTGTCGTACCGGCGCACGCTGCAGCCGCAGCGCAACGAGCTGTCGTCCGAGGTCCGCTTCATCCGCTCCAGCGGCCAGACGGGGAACACCTTCGACCTCGATCTCCTCAACCTGGACGGGACCCCGTCGGGGATCTTCGTCGCCCCGACGCGCAACGACATCGAGTCGACGACCAACAACCTCAACGCCCAGCTCGACTACACCCGCGCGTTCGGGGACGCCAAGCTGGAGACCGGGTACAAGGGGACGGCCCGCCGGCTCGACAACTCGGTCGACTACACGCCGCAGACCGCCACCCTGGTCAGCAACGCGCTGCGCTACAGCGAGTACGTGAACGCCGCGTACGGCGTCCTCACCTACAACGCGGGCAGGGCCAGCGTGCAGGGCGGGCTCCGGCTGGAGCAGGCGAACAACACGTTCCACCTGAACAACAACGGCAGCGACTACGACAACAACTACTTCAGCTTCTTCCCGAGTGGGCTGGTCGCCTACAACCTGAGCGAGACCCGCCAGGTCAAGGCCAGCTACTCCAAGCGCATCCAGCGCCCGGACTCGCGGCTGCTGAACCCGTTCCCGTACTACGAGGACCCGGAGAACGTCATCATCGGGAACCCGTCGCTGCGCCCCGAGTACACGCACGCCTTCGAGCTGGGCTTCCAGCAGTCGTCGCCGCGCGGCTCGATCCAGGTGACCCCGTACTACCGCCACACCACCGACGCGGTGCGGCGGACGCGCGACGTGCAGACGATCGGGCGGGACAGCGTCATCACGGTGGCCACCTTCCAGAATCTGGCGACCAGCAACTCGTGGGGGACCGACGTCAACGGCTCGCTCCGCATGGGGAAGCTGACGGCCTTCGGCGGCTTCAACGTGTTCCGGATCGAGACGGACGGGAGCAACGTGGACACCAACCTGCACACCGAGGCGGTGTCGTGGATGACGCGGGGGAACCTGTCCTGGAAGGCGAGCGCGAAGACGGACTTCCAGGGGATGTTCATGTACCGCGCCCCGCAGAACGTGGAGCAGGGCCGCATCGAGTCCATGTCCATGATCAACCTGGCGATGCGGCAGAAGCTGAACGACAAGGCCACCCTGAGCCTGCGGCTGCAGGACCCGTTCAACTCCATGCGCTTCAAGTTCGTCACCAGCGACGAGCGGTACCTGCAGCAGACGGAGCGCCGCTTCGGGAACCGGGCGCTCTTCCTCAACTTCAGCTACAACTTCGGGCGCCCGCCGCGCATCCGGCAGCCGAAGCCGGACGAGTCGCAGGCGGAGGATCCGCGGACCACTCCCTACTGATCCGCGGGGATCGGAGGGTGAGAAGGAGCGGGGCGGGCCGTGAGGCCCGCCCCGCTCTCGTTCATTCCTCCCGGGTCAGGTGCTCGCCCTTGAATACCCGGAACAGGAGCCAGAGCGAGGGGAGGAGGAGCGCCATCCCGAAGGGGAGGGTCCAGAGCACGAAGCGGAGCGTCCCCGGCGGGCCGGCCGCGCTCCCCACCGTCACGTCCGGGTACACGAGGTAGGGGAACTGGGCGATCCCCCACCCGGCCAGGAGGCAGGCCGTCTGCGCCACCGTGGCGACGCGCGCCAGGCGGAAGCGCCGCGCAAGGAGCGCCCACCCGGACAGGAGCGCCGCCCCCACCCCCACGGCGAGCAGGGGGAGGGCGCGGGCGCTCAGCAGCCCCCGCCACAGGTGCGGCGCCTCCACGCGCAGGAGGGGGAGGGCCAGGACGGAGAGCGCCACCGTGGCGGTCCCGGCCCACAGGGCGCGGCAGCGGAAGTCGTCGCGCAGGGGGCCACGGGTCTCGTTGGCCAGGTACACCGCGGCCAGGTAGGCGCACACCGCCAGGGCGAAGGCGCCCATGACCAGCGCGACCGGCGTCAGCCAGGGTGGGGTCCCCTGGATCCACACCTCCCCGCCGCGCACCCGCACCCCTCCCGACGACACCGCGCCCAGGCACATCCCCAGCAGGACCGGGGTGAGGGCGCTGGCCGCCCCGAAGACCACGCCCCAGCGCGGCCTCGGGCGCCCCGGCAGCAGCGGGCGGGCGCCCTGCGGCGAGTACGCCCGGAACACGAAGGCGGCCCCGCGCAGGATGATCCCCAGCAGCACCAGGTGGAAGGGGACGAAGAGCGCCACGCCCAGCGCCGCGAACGCCGGGGGGAAGGCGGTGAACAGGAGGACGATCACGAAGATCAGCCAGACGTGGTTGGCCTCCCACACCGGCCCCATGGCGTGGGCGACGGCGGCGCGCTGCTCCTCGCGCCGCGGCCCCCGGGCGAGCAGGTCCCAGATCCCCCCGCCGAAGTCGGCCCCCGCCAGCACCGCGTAGACGACGGCCGCGGCCAGCGTGACTCCGGCGACCGCGTTCTCAGGCGACACGGCGGCCTCCCGCGTGGGGTGCCGGCACGGCGAGCGGGGCGGGCTCCGGTGCCCCCGTCGCCAGCCGGCGCAGGAGAAGCGCCAGGGCGACGCCCAGCAGCAGGTACAGCAGGGCGAAGCCGAAGAAGGTGGCGGGGACCCCGGCCACGGGGGTGACTCCGTCGCGGGTGCGCATCACCCCCTGCACGATCCACGGCTGCCGCCCCACCTCGGTGACGATCCACCCCGCCTCCAGCGCCAGGAAGCCGAGCGGCGAACCAGCCGCCAGCGCGCGCAGCAGCCACGCTCCCTCCGCCTGCCCGCGCCGCCGCGCTAGCCAGTACCCCCCGCCCAGCCCGATCAGCGCGAACCCGCACCCCACCATCACCTGGAAGGCCAGGTGGGCGACCGTCACGTTGGGGCGGTCCGCCGGCGCGAAGCGGTCGAGCCCCATCACCGCGGCGTCGGGGCGGTGCGCGACCAGCAGGCTCAGCCCGCGGGGAATCTCGATCCCCCAGCGCACGGTCTCCGCCCGGGCGTCGGGGATCCCCCCGACCAGAAGCGGCGCGCCGGCCCGGGTGCGGAAGAGCGCTTCGGCGGCGGCCAGTTTGGCGGGCTGGTGCCGGGCCACGTGCCGGGCGCTCAGGTCGCCGCTCAGCGGCTGGAGCACGGCCGCCGCCGTCGCCACGGCCAGCGCGATCCCCAGGGCGGAGCGGTGGTAGGCGTCGCGCCGGCCGCGCAGCATCCCCACCGCGTACACCCCGGCCACCGCGAACCCGGTCGCCACGTAGCACGACAGGGTGGAGTGGATCGACATCTGGAGCCAGGCGGGGCTCTGGAAGGGGGCGAAGGGGGACACGTCCATCGGGCGGCCGTCCACCACGCGGAAGCCGACCGGATTCTGCATCCAGGCGTTGGCGGCCACCACCAGGACGCCGGACGCCATCCCGCTGAGCGCCACCGGGATCCCGGCCCACCAGTGGGCGCGCGGGGCGAGCCGGTCCCACCCGTACAGGTACAGCCCGACGAAGACGGCCTCGACGAAGAAGGCGTACCCCTCCAGCGCGAACGCCGGGCCGACGATCCCCCCGGCGAAGGCCATGAAGCGCGGCCAGAGGAGGCCCAGCTCGAAGGAGAGCGCCGTCCCCGACACGGCGCCCACGGCGAAGGTGAGCGCGGTCGCCTTCCCCCACTTCCTCGCCAGGTGGCGGTAGTGCTCGCTTCCGGTGCGCAGCCAGAGCCCCTCCGCCACCACCATCAGGAGCGGCATCCCGATCCCCAGCGCGGCGAAGACCATGTGGAAGGCGAGCGAGACCTCCATCTGGGCGCGTGCCGCGGTCAGCGTGTCCATGCACTCCCTCCGGGTTCACGTTCCAGGCTTCCCCCACGGCAATGTAGTGCGCGGCCCGTCGGAGCGTAGTCGGGAGATCCCGGATCGGGCGTGGGGAGCCGGCTGGCATCCCGGTACGCCGCCGCGTAGCTTGCGAGGGCCGGCCGACGGGGCCGCCGCCGTCGTCAGCCTTTCCACCCACCTCCCGGAAACGGAACCATGCCGATCGCACAGACGCTCCTCCCCGAGTTCGACCACGAGATGGCCACCACCCGCTCGCTGCTGGAGCGCGTCCCCGAGGAAAAGGCCGACTGGAAGCCGCACCCGAAGTCGACGGCGCTGGGCGCACTGGCCGCGCACATCGCCAACCTCCCCTCGATGGGCGTGCCGGTGCTCTCGCTCACCGAGATCGACATGAACCCCCCGGGCGGGCCCGGCTTCTCTCCCCCGGGCTTCACCTCCACCGCGGCCCTGCTCGCCACCTTCGACGAGAACGTGCGGAAGACGCGCGAGGCCATCTCCGGCGCCACGGACGACGCGCTGAAGGTGACGTGGTCGCTCAAGAACGGCGGGCAGACGATCTTCTCGGTCCCGCGCGCGGCGGCCCTCCGCACGTTCATGATGAACCACGTCATCCACCACCGGGGGCAGCTCAGCGTGTACCTGCGCCTCAACGACGTGCCGCTCCCGTCGATTTACGGGCCCACCGCCGACTCGTAGGTGATGAAGCAGGGGCGCACGGGACCTGCGGAGAAGGCGTGGACCTTGCGCCCTGATGGTCATGGCTGATGTCGATGTCACCTCTCCGGGGAGCGTGGGTGCGTATGCCAGTGATCAGCCGGTTCTACGGGATCGTGGTCTTCATCAACTACAACGACCACAACCCACCGCACTTCCATGCGCGCTACCAAGACCAGGAGGTGATCGTCGAGATCCAGAGCGGGATCGTGACCGGCAGCATGTCCAGGCGTGCTCTGCAGATGCTCTTCGAATGGGCCGGGGAGCACCAGGAAGAGCTCCTGGACAACTGGAACCGGGCCCGTGAGCGCAGGGCGCTCGTTCCCATTGCACCGCTTTCCTGACATCGAGAAATGTTCCTGCACGTCGTCGGGGTGAGTCCCCTGGAGGGATATCGGCTCCGGATGGAGTTCAGCGACGGTGTGGTCAAGGATGTCGACCTTTCCGGGGAGATCCACGGCGAGGTCTTCGAGCCGCTCCGGGCCTCTGAGTTCT
>JAFAYN010000409.1 GCA_019240375.1 Gemmatimonadota bacterium | reverse complement strand
CGCGGCGCGCGCCTCCGCGAAGCTGGACCTACGCTTCGAGGACGTGGCCGACGAGGAGCTGTTCAACCGCATCCTGTGGGAAGTGATCAGGGGCGACCGCCCCTACCCGGGCACCACCCGCATGCCCGCGCACGAGGCGGTGGCCGGCGGACGCTGAGCCGTGGGCGAGCGCCCGGGGTTCGTCGGCCTGGACACCGTGCCGGCGGACCGGTACGGCGAGGGCTACCCCCGCTTCCACCTCCGGGCGGACCTGGCCGGCGCGTACCTGCGGGCCTACCGGCAGGTACGGGCGCTCGGCGGGGTCCTGACCTCCAGCGGCGCCATCCGTGCCCTGTCCGCGGAGGTGACCCCGGGGCGCAGCTCCACCAGCCTCCACTACACCGGGCGGGCCATCGACCTGTACCTCCGCACGGGGATGCAGGGTCCCGACGATCCCTACCTGGTGGCGCGCGACGGCGGCCCGGACGAGGCCCCGCTCTGGAAGGTGTACTGCGTGAGCTCCACGCCGGAGACGGACCACCCCCTGTACGACGAATCGCTGCTGCTGCAGGGCGAGATGGAGTACGCGCTCTGGACCGCGGGGGAGGGATACCGCACGGCCCGGCGGCGGGTGGTCTGCTTTTCCCTCACCGACGTGCTGGCGGCTCACGGGTGGCAGCGGATCCCCTCCCGCCCGGAGTGGCGGACGAGCTACCCCTCGGTGGAGTGGTGGCACTTCCAGCACCACGCCGGGCTGGTGCCGGGGGAAACCCGCTTCGGCGACGAGCTGGAGCGCGTATGGCCGGCGGAGCGGGTCGCCGCCAGCGGGCTGGAGCTGGGCGCGGTCTGGCGGGGGCTTTCCTTCGGCCCCCCGGAGTAGCGGCGCCTTGACACCCCGGTCCGCTCCTGACATATAGAAGGGGACACGTCGTGCAGGAAAACGTCCCCTCTCCTTCCTTCTCGCAGGTCGTCCTTCCCCTCCCACCCACCCGGCACGCATGAGCACTGCGAGCGTAGAGGCCACCCCGGACGAGCTGGTCGAGCACGCCCACCGGGTCGGCCGCGAGCGGCTGGCCGACGCCCGCGAGCTCCCGGACGGGAGCCTGAGCTGGCACCCGGGCTACGGCACCGCCTTCCAGCCCGTCCCCGATTCGGGGATCTTCAACGGCCGCATCGGCGACGCGCTCTTCCTGGCCGCCCTCCACGCCGCCACCGGCGACCCGGAGATGCGGGCGGCGGCGCTCCGGGTGGCGGCGCCGCTCCGCGCCCGCGTCGCGACGGCGGAGGGGCGCGAGGAGCTGCTGGGGGAGATCGGATACGGGCTCACCGGGGTGGGGTCGGTGGTCTACGCCTGGGTGCGGATGGCCGGGTTCCTGGACGACCCCGGCCTGGTGGACGACGCGCGCGCGCTGGCGGGCGTGCTCACCCCGGAGAGCGTCGCGCGCGACCGCAAGTACGAGGTGTTCTGGGGGGCGGGCGGCGCCATTCCCGGCCTTCTCGCCCTGGCCGCGGCGACCGGGGAGGAGCGCTGGGTGGCCGCCGCCGCCGACTGCGCGGAGCACCTGGTGGCCCACCGCGCCCCCGACCCGGAAACCGGCCTGCGGGGGTGGGTCACCTCCGGCTCGACCCCCGAGACCGGGTTCGCCCACGGGAGCAGCGGGATCGCGTACGCGCTCCTGCAGGTCCACCGGCACACCGGCGAGGAGCGGTACCGCGAGGCGGCGATGGAAACCTTCGCCTTCGAGCGGGCCCTGTTCCGCGAGCACCTCATGGACTGGCCCGACAACCGGGAGCAGCCGGACGAGCGGGTGATGACCAGCTGGTGCCACGGGGCTCCCGGGGTGGGGCTGAGCCGCCTGGGCGCGCTGGGAGACCTGCGCGGGGACGAGGAGGGCGACGTGGTGGGCGACCTTTTCTGGGCGCTCAAGAAGACCAGCCAGTACCTGACGCGCTCCCCGGACAACCTGTGCTGTGGCAACTTCGGGCGGATGGACTTCCTCCTGGAGGCGGGGCGCCGGCTGGGGAACCCGTCGCTGGAGCAGCAGGCGCGGGCGGCGGCCCGGCAGCGGGTCCGCTTCGCCGGGGAGCACGGCTTCGTGACGCCGAACCACGGGGCGGACGGCGAGCACATGAAGACCGGGCTGTGGCAGGGGGTCTCGGGGATCGGGTACCAGCTCCTCCGGCTGGGCGACCCCGACCGCTTCCCCAGCCTCCTCCTCCTCGCCTGACGCGGCGGCCATGATCCTCCCCGGCCCGCGCGCGGGCGGCCCCGCGCCGCTCCACCCCCCGCCGGTCCCCGCGCGCCCCGCGCCGGAGCTGCGGGCGGCGGTGGGCCAGTTCAGGCGACTGACGCTGCTGATGCGCCCCTTCTGGGGCCCCCTCCTCAAGGGGATGGGCGCCGGCCTCCTGGTCGGGCTCCTGGGGATGGTGGCGCCCTGGGTGACCAAGCTCCTGGTCGACGAGGTGTATCCCACGCGCGACGTGACGCTGATGCACGTCCTGGTGGGTGGCACGCTGGCCCTCGGCGCCACCTCGATGCTGATGAGCGGGATCCAGAACTACTACAACCTCACCGTCAACACCCTGCTCAACAACTCGGCCGGCCTCCTTTTCTTCAACCACCTGCAGCACCTCCCCATGCGGTTCTTCGAGGAGAACCGGGTGGGGGAGCTGATGAGCCGCTTCGGCGACGTCCGGCGCGCGCTCCAGAGCGTGGCCCGGGTGTTCCAGACGGTCTTCGTGCAGGGGATCTACCTCCTCCTCGTCCCCCCCTTCCTCTTCGTCCTGGAGTGGAGGCTGGCTCTGGTGGCCCTAGTCAGCATCCCCCTCACCACCGGGGTGGTCGCCGCCACCAGCCGCGCCATGCGGAAGCAGTGGAAGCGGAGCGCGGAGGCGTACGCCGACCTCAACGCCGTGCAGACCGAGACGCTGACGCAGATGCGGACCCTCAAGTCACTGGGGCTGGAGGGGTACACCTTCCGCCGCACCCGGGCCAGGCTCACCACGGCGATGGACCGCGAGCTCCGGGCCGGGGGGCTGGGGCAGGTGGTGGGGACGACCAACGGGCTGCTGAACGTGACCAACACCGCCCTCCTCACCTTCCTCGGGTGGCGCGCCATCCTGGGGGGGAGCATGACGCTGGGCGACTACATGGCCTTCACCGCCTACCTCGGCTACCTGTACGGCCCCATCAACCAGTTCGTGGGGCTCCTCTCGGAGCTGCAGCAGTCCGCGGTGAGCCTGGACCGGATGTTCGAGTACCTGGACACCGCGCCGGAGCAGGACCCTGGCGCGGCGTACCACGCCACCCCCCCGATCGTCCACCGGATCGAGGACGGCGAGGTGGCGCTGGAGGAGGTCTCGTTCAGCTACGCCCCGGGAAAGGAGGCCCTCCGCGAGGTCAGCCTCACCCTCCGCCCGGGGCAGGTGACCGCCGTGGTGGGGCAGAGCGGCTCGGGGAAAACGTCGCTCCTGCGCCTCCTCACCCGCCTGGAGCAGGTGGGCTCCGGCCGCATCCTCGTCGACGGCACCCCCATCGAGCGGATCCCGCTGGTCGACCTCCGCCGCCAGGTCGCGGTGGTCTGGCAGGAGCACAGCCTCCTCAACGGGACGGTGTGGGAAAACCTCACCCTGGGGCTGGACGAGGTGGACCCCGAGGTGGTGTACCACGCGGCCCGGCTGGCGCAGGTGGACGGCTTCATCCGCGAGCTTCCCGGTGGGTACGACACCCCGGTGGCCGAGGCGGGGATGAGCCTTTCCGGCGGTCAGCGCCAGCGGCTCGCCATCGCCCGGGCGCTGGTCCGCCGGGCGCCCATCCTCCTCCTCGACGAGGCCACGGCCAACGTGGACCTGCAGACCGAGGCCCGGATCCTGGAGGACGTCCTGGCCGCGTACCGGGACCGGACGGTGGTCTTCGTGACGCACCGCGTCG
>JAFAYN010000294.1 GCA_019240375.1 Gemmatimonadota bacterium | reverse complement strand
CCACGTAGCGCCCCTCCACGTTGACGGGCGGGTCGCGGTAGCGCGCGGTCCCTTCCCGCTCCACGTTGTGGGCGATGGTCATCGGCTCCAGGGGGAGCCCCTGCGCCCGCGCCGGGGCGGCGCCCAGCAGGACGGCGGCCACCAGGGCCGCGAGCCCCAGCGGGTCCCTCGTTCTCTCACGCACCTCGGTACTCACTCCAGCAGCTCCTTCTGACGGCGGCGGATGCGGTACAGGTCGTACACCTGCCCCACCTCCCCGCCCAGGATGAACACGACGGCCGAGTAGTAGATCCAGAACACCAGCACGATCAGCGTCGAGAGCCAGCTGAACGTGTACGTGGAGCGGTAGTCGGCCACGTACGTCACGTACCAGGTGAACACCGACTTGAGCAGCTCCCACACCACCGAGGTGAAGGTGGCTGCCACCAGCGAGATCCGCCACGGGGTCTGCCGGAGGGGGAGGTAGCGGTAGATCAGGACGAACATGGCGAAGATGAAGCCGAACGCCAGGATCTGCGCGTACACGGCCTCCATCACGGGGAGCTCCTGGTAGCCGCGCCTCGCCATCCACGCCGACCCGAACGACCGCACCGCCTCGATGGCCAGGGTGATCCCGGTGTTCGCCAGGAAGAGCGTCCCGGCGACGATCACCATCTCGGCGTCGAAGATCTTCCCCCGGATGATCCCGCGGTCCTCCTGCAGGTCGAATACGTTGCGCAACACGCTGCGCAGCGTCCCGAAGAGGCGGGTGGAGCTCCAGACGAAGAGGACGAGACCGACGATCCCGAACCGCGTCCGCCCGTTGATGATCCCTTCCACCTGCGTGCGGGTGAAGTTGACGATCGTCTGGGACGGGGGGAGGATGGAAAGGACGTAGTTCACCGCAGTCTGCTCGGGGTCCTCCACGAAGTTCTGGAGGACGAAGCCGAAGATCGCGACCACGAGGAGCAGAAAGGGGATCGCCGCAACCAGGATGTTGAAGGCGATCCCCCCCGCCAGGAAGAAGATATCGTCTTCTCCGGCTTTGTTGTAGACCCGGGTGGCGAAGTCCAGCCCGCCACGCAGGGTACGGACGAGGGCCGTCCGGGCGGCTCCCGCGATGTCTACCGCCCGTGCCCTCCGCGTCCGCTGTTCCATCGGAAAAACGTAGACGGTCGCGGATGAGCCGTCAACGACCCCGGCGCGCCGCTAGAGCAGCCCGTCGCTCCCGCTCCCCTCTACCGAGGTTTCCACGATGATCACCTCGGCCTCCACCACCGGGGGGGCCGCCGCGGGCTGCAGCCCGTCCGTCCCGGCGCGGTACGCCGCCTTGGCGTCGCTGACGCGGCGCTCCAGCTCGGCGCGGGCGTCGAGGGCGGCGCGGCGTCCCACCTCCACCGCCTGGCGGGCCTGGTCGGCGCGGGTCTCGATGGCACCGCGCACGGTGTTGATCCGCCCGGTCACCTCGCTGCGGGTCCGCTCCACCGCGCCGGTGACGGTGTCGCGCGCGTCGTTGACACGCCCCTCGGCCGCGTCGCGCAGGCGGCGGGCACGGTCGCGCAGCTCGGCCTGGGTCTCGGCCCCGGTGCGCGGGGTGAGCAGGAGCGCCGCGGCGGCACCGAGCAGCGCTCCCCACACGAACAGCCCCAGCCCGCCCCGCTCACGCTCGATCACGATGTGGGGGTAGTCGTCGTACTCTCCCATCGTAGGCTCCCTTTTCGGTTCTCAGTGAGAATGCACTTCCCTGCGCCGGGGCATCGGAGACGAAAGCTGCAGCGCGCGGCGGAACTTGGAAAGGTCAATCGGCTTCTGCAGGAAGACGTCGGCTTCGGAGCGCAGGGCGCTCTCGGTTTCCTCGCAGGCGCCGCCCGCGGTGATGACGATGACCGTCACCCCTCCCGAGAAGTCGGAGCGGATGGCGCGCAACACCTGTAGCCCGTCGATGTCGGGGAGGTAGAAGTCGCACACCACGGTGTCCGGGTGGAACTCGTGCAGGCGCTCCAGCCCCGACTTCCCCGTGCCGGCGGTGCAGACGGTGTATCCGTCCTCCGAGAGCAGGCTTTCCAGTGCGTCGCGGGCGCCCGCCTCGTCTTCGATGACCAGAATCTTTCGAGCCGCCATACTCCATCCCTCGCACTTCCAGAAGGGCGGCACCCGTGCTCCGGGGACCGTGCGTAGGGAGGGACAGGAGCAAGGCGCATGCCACGTACCCCCCCCAACGACGCAGCCGCGCCCCCCGGGTGGAGGGCGCGGCCGAGAAGGGAACCGGCGGTGAACGCCTGTTTGCGGCGGTCAGACCCCGGCGGGCTGCAGGGACATGAACTGGGCCAGGCGGGTGCGCAGCTCGTCCTCGTCGATCCCCAGCATGGAGGCGGCGCGGTGATGGTCGCCCTCCACGAAGGAGAAGGTCTTGAGCACCAGGATCCGCTCGGCCTGCTCGACCGAGGTGCCGACCGGGATGCGCAGCTCGCGGTCTTCCGACAGGATCTGCTCGTTGGCGCGCAGGTCGGTGAGCCGGACCTCGTCGCCGTGCGCAAGGATCACCGCCCGCTCGATCGAGTTCTTCAGCTCGCGGACGTTGCCGGGCCAGCGGTAGGCGTTGATGAACTCCAGCGCCTCGGGGGAGAACCCTTTGAGGTTCTTGCCGTTCTCTTCCGAGAAGCGGCGCAGGAAGGTCTCCGCCAGGACCCGGATGTCGCCGCGGCGCTCGCGCAGGGGCGGGAGGTCGAGCGGGATCACGGCGAGGCGGTGGTACAGGTCCTCGCGCAGCTCGCCGGCGTCGATCGCCTTCTTGAGGTGCTTGTTGGTGGCGGACACCACCCGGATGTCGACCTGGATCTCCTTCTTCCCGCCCAGCCGCCGGAACGAGCGCGCTTCCAGCGCCCGCAGGAGCTTGACCTGGATGTCGGGCTCCATCTCGGCCACCTCGTCCAGGAAGAGCGTCCCGCCGTCGGCCAGCTCGAAGCACCCGGGCTTCTCGTTCAGCGCGCCGGTGAAGGCCCCCTTCTCGTGGCCGAACAGCTCGTTCTCCAGGATCTCCCGGGGGAACGCGGCGCAGTTGATGGCGATGAACGGCCCCTTGGCCCGGTTGGACTTGTTGTGGATCGCCTCGGCCACCAGCTCCTTCCCCGTCCCGCTCTCGCCGACGATCAGGATGCTGGCATTGGTGGGGGCCGCCGCCTCGATCATGGTGTAGATGCGACGCATCTCTTCCGACTGGCCGATCAGGTTGCCGAACCGGGTGAGGTTGGCGATCCGCTCTTCCAGCGCGCGGTTGGCCTGCTTGACGCGGTACGCTTCCAGCGCCTTGGGGAGGAGCGCCTTGAGGCGGCCGATGTTGAGCGGCTTCTCGAGGTAGTCGTACGCCCCCTCGCGCATCGCCTCCACCGCCGAATCGACCGAGGCGGCGCCGGTGATGATGATCAGCTCGCTGGTGATCCCCGCCTTGCGCATGCGCGCGAACAGCTCCAGCCCGCCGATCTGCGGCATGCGCAGGTCGGCCAGCACCAGCCCGTACTCGCCGCCCTGGATCAGCTCCCACGCCGCTTCGCCGTCCGTGGCGGTGTCGACCTCGTACCCGTCGTCGGCGAGGAGCATCTGGAGCCCCTCGGCGATGTGGCGCTCGTCGTCCGCGACCAGAATTTTGGCTTGCATACCTACGCTGCTGAAAGAGTGCCGGAATCCCACCCGTGAAAATAGCGGCTCCTCGCCGCGCCGGTCAACCCGCGTTGAACGGGTTTGTCCAAGGACTTACGGGTGGAGCGGCTACAGGGCCGGGAGGGAGAACACGATGCGGGAGTCCGGGGCCTCGGACCCCTCCCCGCCGGTGGGGACGGAGGCCAGGTCGACGCTCCCGCCGATGGCCTGGGCGATGGCGCGCGCCACGGCGAGCCGGTCCACGGCGTCGGTGGCGGGGTCCGGGTCGGTGAAGGGAACGGGCTGCCCCTCGCGGTCGATCCCCGACACCTGCACGAAGGCGAGCTCCGAGTCACGGCCGGTGCCGATGTGGAGGACCCCGCCCCGGCCGATCCGGTCGAGCGCCTCGAGGATCAGGTCGAGCACCACCTGGCGGAGCGGCTCGCGCGGGGCGTGGATCCGCACCGCCTGGAGGGTGGGCTCGAAGCGCACCTCCACCTCGTGCCTCCGACCTTCGAGCTGCACCAGCTCCAGCAGCTCGCTGACCGGCTCGTCCAGGGTGGACGACTCGGCGGAGCGGGCCGGGCGGGCGAGGCGCAGGAGGAGCTCGATGCGCTGGTTGACCCGCTCCAGCTCGGTGCCCAGGACGCCGATGTACCGAAGTACCTCGTTCTGCTCGTCGGCGTTCCACCGGGACACGCGGCGCTTCAGCACCTCCAGGTTGATGACCATGGAGTGCAGCGGGTTCTTGATCTCGTGCGCGAGGTCGTCCGCCAGCCGCTCGAGGATGTCGAGCTTGTTGGCACGGATGCTCAGCGCCTGGGGGCGATCGTCCCCGGTACTCACCTGAGGTTCCTGGAGCATTGGTTTCTCACCATCCCGCCCCGGAACGGCCATGAAAAGCACGTTCCCGGGTCCGGGAAGTCGAAAGCAGCGTTTCGCTCGACGCCGGCCGTGTGGAGCCGCCGGAGCGAGGGCTGCCGGTACATGAGCAGGTTTCGTTCCGCCCGGAAACGGATCAGCCGGGGCGCCACACGTGGAGGCGCCCCGGCTGACGGCGGAAGCCACGGGCGCGGCGGACCGCGCCCGGGCGGGGCTCAGTCGGACAGGTCCCAGTCGTCCGCGGCGGCCTTGAAGGCCATGTCGGCCGGGCCGGCGCGCCGGACGGCGGGGAGGGTGACGATGCGCCGCACGTCGTCGGCGGTGCCGTTCACCCGGAGCTGCTCGAACAGGAAGGCGAACTGCTCGCGCAGCGTTTCGCGGATGGCGGCGCGGTTCTCTTCCGGCAGCTCCCACAGCTCGCGCTTGAAGGCGCCGAGCGCCTTCTTGCGGGCCTTGTAGATGAACTGTTGCTCGGTGTCGGTCGGCTTGCGCTCTTCCGGGAAGTGCTCGCGGCAGTAGTCGTACATCCGGTCGCGCAGCTCGGACGGGAGCGACGGGTGGTCGTACAGGATGTTCTGGAAGTTGGTCGCCAGGTGGATCTCGGCGGTCTCCACCTTCGGGAAGTTGCCGAAGGCGGACTGCGGGAGGGTGGACGCGCCGTGCTGCACCGCGCCGGACATCCCGTACTCGTCGCGGGCGATCTCGGACAGGGAGCGGAGCGTCTCGAAGTCGATGGCCACGTCGGCGATGGTCCCATCGGGGAGGACGGTCCCGCCGTGCGAGGTCCCGCTCTGCACGGAGATCTTGGACAGGCCGGCCAGCCCGGTCCCGATCTCCCCGCCGATCTTCTTCAGCTCGCGGTCGTACCCGTCCATGTA
>JAFAYN010000242.1 GCA_019240375.1 Gemmatimonadota bacterium | reverse complement strand
ATGCTCAGGTCGAAGATCCAGGCCAGCGGGAGTCCGAGCCGTTCGAAGAGGGGATCGAAGATGTGCAGGGTCTGGATCAGCTTCGCCATGGCGTACATCGAAATGCCGGAGGACATCACCGTCATCACGGCGAACGTGATGGCGTTCAGGCCGCGGGTCTTCTCGTCGAACCGGAGTCGCAGGTACTCGGGGACCGACCGGGCGCGCGAGCCGTAGTAGAAGGGCATCATGAAGATGCCGACGAAGACCATCGCCGGGATGGCGCCCACCCAGTAGAAGTGGCTGGTGGCGATCCCGTACTTTGCCCCCGAGGCGGCCATCCCGATCACCTCCTGCGCCCCCAGGTTGGCGGACAGGAAGGCGAGCCCGGCCACCCACGCCGGGATGGAGCGCCCCGACAGGAAGAAGTCGGTGGAGGAGCGGGTGTAGCGCCGCAGCGCGAACCCGATCCCGATCACGAAGACGAAGTACAGCGCGAGGATGACGTAGTCGATGGAGCCGAGGCGGATGCTGGTCACGGGCGGGACGGGGTTGGGTGTGGACGCGGGCGGGAGGGACCCGTTCACACGGCGGGAAGCGGCCGGGGACCGGGCCGCCTTCGAAAAGCTGGCGCCGGGCTTCTTTTGTCAATATTCTTAACAAATGTACGCAGCAACATAAGCGGGCTCCCGTGGCGCCGCAATCCTCCCGTGTCGGGAAACCCGCGGCGGACGCCCGGCCCGGGAACCCTCCCCCAGACTCGCGAATCGACCGTCCCGTGCGCAAGATCGACACCCGCAACTTCCAGCGCGCCACCCGCACCACCCCCAAGGAGATCAACCGACAGATCGTCCTCAACCTGGTGCGCGAGCACCAGCCGATCTCGCGGGCGGAGCTGGCGCGGCGGATGGGCGTAGCCCGGGGGATGGTGACGCCGCTGGTCAACGAGCTGCTGGCCGACGGGCTGATCTACGAGGGGACCACCGGCTACTCGCCGCGGGGGCGCAAGCCGACGCTGCTGCACGTGCGCTCGCACGACCGGCTGGCCGTGGCGGTGGACGTCCGCTTCAGCCAGACGCAGCTCATGCTCTGCGACTTCACCGGGCGGATGATCGCGCTGGAGCAGTTCCCCACCCCGCTGGAGCCGGCGGAGCTGGTGGCGGAGCTCGCCCGGCGGGTGCGCAGCCTCCTCACCGTCCACGCCGACCAGGGGTGCTGCGAGGGGATCGGGGTGGCCGTTCCCGGGATGGTGGACCGGCGGACCGGGAAGCTGGTGAACGCCCCCACCCTGGGGTGGCGGAACCTGGACCTGCGCGGCGCCCTGGCGCGCGAGCTGGAGCTGGACATCCCCGTGCATATCGAGCGCGACGCGGTGGCCTGCGCCCTGGCGCAGATGTGGCTCGACCCGCGCGACGGCGGCGGGCTGGACAGCTTCGTGTACCTGACGGTGTCCGACGGCGTGGGCGCCGGGGTGGTGGTGAACCGGGTGGTGGTGCGCGGCCACGGCGACGCCGCGGGGGAGTTCGGGCACATCCCGCTGGCGCTGGACGGCCCGTTCTGCCCGTGCGGCTCGCGGGGGTGCCTGGAGGCCTTCACCTCCAACCCCGCCACGGTGGCGCGCTACCTGGGCCGGGAGCTGGACTCGCGGCGGAGCTACGCCGAGCTGCGCGAGAGCGGGGTGACGGTGGGCGACGTGATCGCGCGGGCGCGCACCGGGGACGCGCTCGCGCTCGCCGCGCTGGAGGCCACCGGACGCTACCTGGGGGTGGGGATGGCGGTGATCATCAACGCCCTCAACCCCGCCCGGATCATCGTCGGCGGCGAGGTCACCGCCGCCTGGGACCTGATCGGGCCCGGGGTGCGCGCCGGGATGACCGAGCGCACCCTCACCGAGGCTTCCGCCGCGACCCCGGTCACCCCCGAGGCCACGGACGCGCAGACCCGGCTGCGCGGGGCGATCGCCCTGGTGGTGGCCCCCGTGTTCGCCGCCCCCGCGATCGGGTAGCCCCGTCCCGGGGAATGGTCAGGGCAGCGGCCTGCCGAGCAAACGGTCAGGATCTCTGACCATTCCCCGCCGGGGAGGCGCACGAACCCCCGCCCGGCGAGCCAGGCGGGGGACGCTCCATGCAGCGATCAGTTCGAGGAAAACGAGATGATGTCGTTGCGGATCTGGTCGAGTGGACTGAACACGAACCGCCACCCTCCGCTCCCGTTCGGGAACTGCCCCCATACAATGCCGGCGATGGCCGCCTTGTCCTGCGGAGTGTAGATGAAGGCTGGCGAGCCGCTGTCGCCGCCGATCGCCGTCGCGTCCACCTCGGTCTGGCACAGCATGACGGTGTCCCCCGGCATGATCGGTTCGTAGTGGCTCCAGGGAAAGTCGGTGCAGGTGCGCGACACCGGGCCCCACGTCCATCCGGAGGATCGGCCCACCTTGTTCACGTATGAACCCATCGCAGGGTATGCGTTGGATGTGATCTGCAGCCGTGGGGTGGAAGGATCGATGTCGATCGTGTAATCGGTGCTGCTCCCCGTCGTGCTCCAGAGCGGCTTGGCGATGTACCCCAGGTCCCACGCCACCGAGTCGTCGTACTGCACCACGGCCACGTCGCTCCAGCGGCAGCTCATACCGGACGGGCAGTGGGTGTCCGTGCTCGATGTGAACAGGGAGGGATCCACGAGCTCATGCCCGATGCGGGTGCCCCCCTGGATCATGGCGACGCCATCGAACCGGAACGGTTTGTTCGTGCAGTGCGAGGCCGTGAGGAACGCCCTCGTACCGGGGGGAATACCCAGCTTGTAGTTGGAGTACCATACGT
>JAFAYN010000027.1 GCA_019240375.1 Gemmatimonadota bacterium | reverse complement strand
GGCGGCTACGTGCAGTACAGCAGCACCAACAGCAGCGTGCTGCAGCTCAACTCCAGCTTCGGCGGCGGGATCTTCAACGAGCTGCGCATGGGCTACAACCGCGTGCGCGACCACCGCGACATCGGCGGCGCGCTCTTCCCGCGCGTTCAGGTGAACGTCGGGACGCGCAACATCCTGGCGGGCTCGGAGAACAGCTCGGTGGCGAACGTGCTGGACCAGGACGCCTTCGAGATCACGGACGACCTGACGCTGCCGCTGGGCGCCCACACCATCACGCTGGGCACCAACAACGAGTTCGACTCGTTCAGCAACCTGTTCGCCCAGAACATCTACGGCTTCTACCGCTTCCCGAGCATCGCCGCCTTCGTGGCGGGGAACCCGGACCAGTACCAGTTCCGCTACCTGGTGCCGGACGCGGATCCGACCACCCCGGGCAACCAGCCGGGCAAGGAGCGGGCGGAGTTCAAGTTCACCCGGTACTCGCTGTACGCCCAGGACCGCTGGTCCGCCCGCGACAACCTGGAGCTGACGCTCGGGCTGCGCGTGGAGATGCCGACCTTCCCGAAGGACCCGGTCGAGAACCCGCTCGTGTTCTCCACCTACGGGCGTCACACCAGCGAAGTGCCGAACTCGCAGGTGATCTGGAACCCGCGTTTCGGCTTCAACTGGGACGTCACGGGTGACCAGGCCACGCAGGTCCGCGGCGGCGCGGGCTTCTTCAGCGGACGCGCGCCGGGCGTGTGGATCTCCAACGCGTACGGCAACACGGGGCTGGAGTACATCTCCTTCACCTGCACCAACTCCGGGAACACCGTCAACACGCCGGCGTTCAACCCGGATCCGAACTCGCAGTCGCGCAACTGCGCCGGCACCACCAGCCCGGCCCCGACCAACGTGAACCTGGTCGATCCGAAGCTGAAGCTGCCGCAGATCGCCCGCTTCTCGCTGGGCGTGGACCGCCGCCTGCCGTTCGGCCTGATCGGCACCCTGGAGGGGCTGTACACCAAGACCATCCAGGACCTGCTGTACCAGAACCTGCGCATCCAGACCACGGGTGCCACGGTCGAGGGGCGTCCGCAGTACTCGCTGCGTACCACGCCGGGGCTGGGTGACATGATCGACGTCACCAACACCGACCAGGGCTACACGTACAGCCTCACCGGGCAGGTGCAGCGTCCGTTCCGCAACAACTGGGACTTCTCGCTGGCGTACACCTTCTCCCGCTCGATGGACCAGGAGCCGCTGGGGAGCAGCACGGCCTTCTCCAACTGGCAGTTCAACGTGACGCGGAACGATCCGAACAACCCGGAGCTCACGCGTTCCGACTACGACATCCCGCACCGCATCGTCGGCTCGACGTCGTACCGCCTGAACCTGCTGCGCCACGCCGCCACCGACCTGTCGCTGGTGTACGTCGGCCAGTCGGGCAAGCCGTTCTCGTACCGCTACACGACGGACATCAACGGCGACGGCGGCCAGAACGACCTGGTGTTCGTCCCGGCGGACCCGTCGCAGATCCGCTTCGCTTCCACCGCCACGGTCTCGGCGGCGCAGGCGTGGCAGAACCTGAACGACTACATCGAGAACACCCCGTGCCTCCGCGAGGCGCGCGGGACGGTGGTCAAGCGCAACACCTGCCGCGAGCCCTGGTCCAACCGCGTGGACCTGCGCGTGGCGCAGAGCCTGTCCGCCCTGAACGCGGGGAACGCGCAGATCACGCTGGACATCCTCAACTTCGGCAACCTGCTCAACCGCGAGTGGGGGACCAGCGACTTCGTGAACAACCAGACGGCGAACCTGCTGGCGCTGAACGCGACCAACAACCTGCCGGACGCGAACGGCCGCCGCCTGTACCAGCCGTTCCTGTCGACCACCAACGCGCTCACCCGGTCGAATCTGGACTCGCGGTACCAGATCCAGCTGGGGCTGCGGTACTCGTTCTAAGCTGGTTTAGGATCGGTTCGGTCTGAGATGCAGGCGCCTCCGCTTCGGTGGGGGCGCCTGTTTCGTTTGGGGTGGGTTTTGCGTGTGGTGGCGGGCCGCTCCAGAGCCGGACGAAACAGCCGTCCGTCTCTTCCGCGGGGCCGGTGAGCCTGCCGGAACTACTGGCAGTCTCCCCGACCGCTACGGGAGCCACGCCCAAACCGCCGGGCGCGTCTCCCTCGCAACAGAATGTGGGAACGGCGGGGAACTGCGGAACGGCAGAGTTCGTCGTCGTTGTTGCAGGCTGTCCCCTGTCCCCTCCTCCACCCTGTCCCCGGCCGCCCCGCCGATGTATTCTATCGCACGTCCGACCCTCCCCGGGTCGCGGTCGTACCTGTGCAACTCAGCCATCGCTCCATGAAGCCTTTCGTCATCGGAATCGCCGGAGGGACGGGGTCGGGGAAGACCACCGTCGCGCGGCGGATCTATGATTCGCTCCACCTCGACTCGGCGGTGTTCCTCGACCACGATTCGTACTACAAGCCGCTGGACGAGATGCCGCTGGAGGAGCGGAAGCGGATCAACTTCGATCACCCCGACTCGCTCGACAACGAGCTGCTGATCGAGCAGCTGCGGCAATTGCTGCGGCGGGAGCCGGTGGACAAGCCGATCTACGACTTCGTGGCGCACACCCGCGCCGACCGCACGGTGCGCATCGAGCCGCGGGACGTGATCCTGGTGGAGGGGATCCTCATCTTCGCCGATGCCGCCCTGCGGGAGATGTTCGATCTCAAGATCTTCGTGGACACCGAGGCCGACGTCCGCTTCATCCGCCGCCTCCGGCGCGACCTGGACCTGCGCGGGCGCACCGTCGACTCGGTGATCGAGCAGTACCTGGGCACCGTCCGCCCGATGCACTTCGAGTTCGTGGAGCCCTCCAAGCGCTACGCCGACGTGATCCTCCCCCGCGGCGGGAACAATGCCCCGGGAATCGAAGTGATCGTCGCCCGGATCCGCGAACGATTGAGCGACAACGCCGTTTTCGCCTGAGAAGGCCGCAGGAAGAACGCGAAAAGGCCGGGGCGCCCACGAGGGTGCTCCGGCCTTTTTCACGGCTCACAGCCGATCCTGGCGATCGGTTTTCTGAATACTCATCCCAGCGCCTTCCTGCACCCGCTACAGAGATGAGGATGGGGAAGCGACTCCAAAGAACCGGTCGTATAATTGACGACATGAATTTCAAGGATTAGCTTGTCCGATACTCCCGCGATGCTCCAGCCGTCGCTCCCGTTTTCTCCTTGAAAGCCCCGTCCATGCAACGTATCCGTATTCTGGGAGGAGCTTCGATGCTCGCCCTTGCCGTGCTCGGCGCCTGCGACACCGCCCCGAGCACGTCGTCGACCGAGCCGGAGACCGCCCGTGGCGAGGTCGCGCGCCAGGTGGAAGCTCTGGGATTTCGGGGGGACATGGTGCAGGACTTCGGTGACTACGTCGTGGTCGAGGGCGACATCCGCCTCGAGAAATCTCAGCTCCTCGCCGGGGCTCGGGCTCCGCTCCCGGCGCAGGGGCCGCTGGGACCACGACTTCAGTACCGCACCACCAACCTGGTGGGCTCGCCCAGGGTGTACAACCTCACCATCAACCTGGCCGGCCTCAACGCTCAGCCGGCGTGGCAGGCGGCCGCACGGGAGGCGATCACGCACTAGAATGCCTTACCCAACAGCTATGTGCGGATCGTGGAGGCGTCGCCGGGGGACATCTCCGTCGGCACCAACTGCAACCTGGCCAGCAACGTGGCGGCGCAGGCGAGCTGGCCGTCCGGCGGCAATCCCGGCTCCACCATCGAGGTGAACCCCTGCTTCTTCTCCACGCTGAACGACGCGCAGCGAGTCCGCAACATGGTGCACGAGATCGGGCACACCCTGGGCTTCCGGCACAGCAACTGGCAGTCGATCGGCGAGTCGGCGGGGGCCGAGGGCGCCGTTTACATCACCGGGACACCGAGCGGAAACGATGGTGCATCGGTAATGAACGGCGGGACGGCGCTCACGGCCTGGGCCGGCTTCAGCACGGGCGACCGGGCTGCCGTGTCGGCGGTGTACCCGCTCCCGGCTCCCGTCGCGACGGTGTCCAACTCGGGCGGTACCCCACTGCTGAGCTGGGTCACGCCCGCCGGGGCGCAGAGCTACGACGTCACCTTCGACGTGCTGGTCAGGACCAGCAGCAGCGTCCTTGACCATACCGAGATATCGCTGGCGACCACCACCGGGAACCAGTTCCTCGACAGCGGCAACAACTTCACCGGCGTGAGCGTCTGCTGGGTCAACGATCCCGAGACCACCAGTACCACGTACCGCTACCGCGTCACCGCCCATTATCCGAACGGCACGGCCATGTACGCGGTGCTCGCCCCCGTCGCGGAGTGCTGAGTCCGCGACGCTCCGGGCCGGCGTGACCGGAACGACGGAGGGCCGGCCCCAACCAGGAACCGGCCCTTCGTCGTTCGCAGTTGCGTGAGGGATGCGAGCCCGAAGGGGCGAGACCCCGCGGCGGTTTCGCGGGGGCTCGACTCCGTTGCACACGGTAGTTTCGTGTGCTACGGAGCCGCAGCCCGGCCCCCGCGCCCCGCGGGGGACACGCCCGAACCCGGCAGAGTCGTTCAGTCCTCCTCTACAGCTCCCTCTTCCAACTCCCGGATCTCGTCCGACACCTGCACCAGCAGATCCTGCTTCTCCTCGTGGTGCAGGAACGCGCTGTCGAAGCTCATCACCGAGATGTCCACCAACTCGTCCCAGGTGAACCCCAGGTACTGGTGCGCCCGCCAGTACTCCTCCGTCACCGTGGTGGCGCTCATCAGCGGGT
>JAFAYN010000632.1 GCA_019240375.1 Gemmatimonadota bacterium | reverse complement strand
GGCGTCGGACACGTCCCGCACCCGGCGGCAGAACCCCGCGTAGGCCAGGATCGCCCTCACCTCCGGATCCCCATCCACCCGCTCCGCGGCGGGGACGCGCGGGTCCAGCGCCACCAGCGCCGCCTCGTCGAACATCCGGGACGCGGCCAGGGCGCGGACCAGCGCCGCCCGCTGCGCGCGCGTCGCCCCGCGCCCGGCCCAGCGCGGGAGGAGCGCTTCCAGCGCGCGCCGGGGCTCCGCCAGCGGGCCGCTCCGCGGGTCGCCCGTGGCGAGCAGGTAGTACGAGCGCCACCCCGCCAGGGCATCCGGGCCGTCGTCCAGGAGGAGGGCGGCGGTGACCTGGACACGCGAGGGGGCCATGAGCCCGGCGCGTGCCTGCACCAGCGGCCTCAGCTCGCCGAGCGCCTCCACCAGCGCGAGCGAGTCGGGGCGCGCCAGCGATTCCCCCGCCAGCCGGGCGCGGCTGGCGCGCTCCACCGCCGCCCGCCCCAGCGCCGTCGCCGCGCGCACCACGTCCACCTCGCCCTGCGCGGACGCCACCGCGGCCAGGGCGGACTCCCGCGCCCGGTCGAAGCTCCCCTGCGCGGTCTCCATCCGGGCCATCTCGGAAAAGGTCCACGAGCGCCCCGCGGGCACCGCCAGCGCGCGGGCGAAGTGCAGCTCCGCCTGGCCCGGGTCGCCGCGGAAGCGCCAGGCGAGCGTGGCCAGCATCCGCTCGGCCATGGCCCGGTCGTCGGGGGGGAGCTTGCCGCGCAGCGCCTCCTCCAGGCGCGAGTCCGCGCCGGACAGGTCGTGCTTGCTGAGCGCTTCGGCCGCGGGGATCAGGGTGGCCCCGCCGCCGCCCATCTGGAAGTCGCGCTGCGCCCCGCACCCGGGGGGGAGCAGGGCCAGGCAGCCGAGGAGGAAAGGGAGAAAAGGGCGCTTCATACGGGCTCCGGGGCGCGGAAAGCGGGTTCGGTGCGGGTCCCCGCACGTTTCGAACCCGGTACGGGGGCCTTCCCGTTCCCATGTATACGAAACCGCCGGGGCGCCCGGATGGACGCCCCGGCGGGGAAGGAGGAAGCGCGCGGCCGCCGCTCAGGCGAAGAGCAGCCCGGTGCAGGTCTGGTTGATGTGCCCCAGGTAGCTCTCCCCGTAGGTGTGGAAGCCCGCGGCGGGGAAGCCGGCGAAGGTCGCGCGGAAGGGATCGTGCGCCTCGGCCCGGTCCAGCTCCAGGCGACGGAGGATGCAGTTGAAGATCAGCCCGCCTCCCACCCGTCCTCCCAGCTCTCCGGCGGCGCGGCGCACCGACGCGTCCGTCTGGCCGATCAGGTCGGTGCCGCGCATCACGTGCAGCCGCATCCCCTCCTCGATCTGGCAGTAGAACTTGAGCCCGCCGTCGGCTAGCGCCTGCTGGGGGCTGCGGATCCACGGCTCCCTGTCGAGCATCATCCCCCAGGGGTGCCGCATGAAGACGCCGCCGTCCAGCGCCCCGCTCCCCGCCGACACCGCGTCGGCGTACGCCTCCAGCACCGGGCGCCCGTCCACCTCGTACACCGTCCGGCTGGCGACGTCGGCGCGGGTGATGGTGAAGGCGTGCTCCGTGGGCTCGAAGCTGCACGTCTTGGTCACGGTGAAGGGGACCGCCATCTCCATCAGGAGGAGCGCCGCCCCGTCGTCCGAGGCCTCACCGTTGTGGAAGACCCTCGTCTCGCGGAAGTCCAGGTCGTCGCCGGCCGAGCCGCCCACGAACTGCAGCGTGGGGGCGACCATCCCCAGCGCGTGGTTGGCCTCCTCCTCCTTCCCCCGTAGCCCCTCCACCAGCACCACCCCCACGTAGCGCGACGCGTCCGCCGAGCGCAGCTCGATTCCCAGCCCCTCCTCCATCCCCCGCGCCGCGGCGCGGATCCCCTCCTCCACCCCGCCGCCGAAGCGGGCCAGCGCCCCCCGGCAGGCGCGCACCACCCCCTCGCCCAGCGCCAGCGCAGACACCCCACCCCGGCCGTGGCCGCTCTCGGTGAACTCGCCGGCGGTGGTGCACCCGACCACCTCGGCGTCCGGGTAGCGCGCCCGCAGCGCGGCCGAAAGCGCGGCGCCGTCGTGGTGGTGCGAGCAGAAGAAGACGACCGCGCGGGGGGCGGCGGCGCCGAACTGGCGGGCGAGGTCCGCGGCGGCCTCGGCGGGGTCGCGGCGGTCGGTCAGGGCGCTGACGGAAGGGCTCTGCATCGGTGGCTCTCTCAGGAAAGGGGGTAGCCGAAGTCGTGGAGGGCGCCGACCACCCGGGCGACCAGCGCGGGGTCGGCGTTCTGGTCGCCGCGGATGTCGGACAGGTTCACGCCCGTGCGCAGAAAGACGCGCGTGTTGACCAGCTTGGGAACGTCCGTCGCGCCCAGGCGGGCGTGCAGGGCGTGACGGACCTCTTCGAGCGACTGCATCGAGGGCCTCGGGGTGGGGGTGGAATGGTGGGGGGAGGAGGAGCGGAGGACGGGGCGGCGCTCACCTCGGGGCAGCCGTGCCGGGGCGGAAGCGGCCGGCCAGCTCGGTCAGGGTGGACGCCATGTGGGCCAGCTCCTGGCTGGTGGCCGAAAGCTGCTCGGTGGCGGCGGACTGCTCCTGGGCGGCGGCGGCGGTGTGCTCGGCTCGCTCGCGGCTGGCCCCGGCGATCTCCTGGATCTCCTGCATGGCGGCGAGCAGCTCGTCCATCACCCGGGCCTGCTCCTCCACCTCGCCGTGCATCCGCTCGATCGAGCCGCCCGCCTCGCGCAGCGCCGCCAGGAGGGCGTCCAGCGCGGCGCGACTCCCGTCCGAGGCGGCGCCCACCCCTTCCAGCTGCCCGCGCACCGCGCCGAGCTGCGTCCGCACGTCGGCGATGGCCCGGCGCGTCTCCTCCACCACCCCGGCCACCTCCCCCGCCGACATCCCCGACTGCCCGGCCAGCTTGCGGACCTCGTCGGCCACCACGGCGAAGCCGCGTCCGTGCTCGCCGGCGCGCGCCGCCTCGATGGCGGCGTTCAGCGCCAGCAGGTTGGTCTGCCGGGCGATCTGCTGGATGGCGGTGACGAAGCCGCCGATCCGCTCCCCGGCGGTGTCCAGCATGTCGAGCGACGACGACGAGCGCTCCACCCCGTCCCCCACCTCCACCAGGAGCGACCCCGCCTGGGCGATCCGCCCCGCGTGCTCGTCGCTCTCCTGGGTGGTCCGCCGCGCCCCCTCGGCCGAGGCGGCGGCGGCCTCGCGCAACCCGAAGTTGTGGACGGCCAGCCGCTCCATGGCGTCGGCCCCGCCGGTGATCAGCTCCATCTGCCGCTCGGCGTACCCGGCCGCCTCGCCCGACGCGCTCCCCACCTCCCCCGCGGAGAGCTGCACCTGCTCGGCGGTGGCGGCAAGCTCCTCGGCCAGCGAGGCGAGCGAGCGAGCCTGGTCCTGGATCTCGAGCATCATCCCCTCCACCGAGGTGGACACCCGGTTGGCGCTGCGGAACACCAGCCCGACGTTGGTCTCCCCCCGCTCCGGGAGGCGGGCGGCGAAGTCGCCGCGCTCCATGTGGGCCAGCCCCCCGCGAAGCTCACGCAGGGAGGACAGGAGGGCGGCGTTCTGCCCGCTCCCCACGGCGGCGATCCCCACCAGGAAGACCCACTCCAGCCCGATCAGCGCCCAGGGGACCGGCGCCCCCGCGGCCACGTACCCGGCCACCCGCCCCGGCGGGTACAGGAGCGCGGTCGCCACCAGCATCCATAGTCCGGCGCGGGGGGCCTGCAGCGCGAAGTTGCCGATGGAAAAGACGAAGAGCGGGAGGACCAGGTATCCCTGCGGGCCGAGCGCCGCCGCGAAGGCGGCGATGACCACCGCGTCCACCCCCAGCAGCGCGTGGAACTGCCAGGGAGCGAAGCGCCCGGAGCGCAGCAGCCAGCTCCCCGCCCCGTTGGCGACGGAGATGAAGGCGGCGAGCCCCAGGGTGATGGCGAGCGAGGACTGGATGGCCCCGCTCCAGCGCCCCGCCAGCGCGACGACCAGCGCCAGCGGGATCAGCGCCCAGCGCGTGCCGATCCCGTGCGCCTGGTAGCCGCGCAGCACGAAGGCGTCCTCGTCCTCCCGCCCGGGGACGGAGGGAGCAGGTACGGGCGGCGGCGGAGCCGCAGGAGGGGCGGGGATATCGTGGGGCATGCGCAGCACGCGCGCGCTGGCGGACGGCGTCATGGCCGAAGGAGGACTGCCACGGGGGCAGCGGGTGTTGCGGGACACCGGCACCCGGCGCGGCCGGGCAGCTTCAGCGAAGGGGCAATTCTAAGGGGAGGAGAAACAACTGTCAACAAACCATGGACAAACAGGCCATCTCGTCGCGTCCGGAACCCCGGAACCGTGTTCCATCATCATATGCCTTTACAAGCATATAACCATTTGAGCATATTATAGCCATGACCGCCACCCTGTTCGAGATCCTCGCCGAGCCGAATCGCCGCCGCGTGCTGGACCTGCTGAGAGAGCGGGAACGCACCGTGGGCGAGCTCGTGGACGCGCTCGACATGAGCCAGCCCGCCGTGTCGAAGCACCTGCGCGTGCTGCGCGACGCCGGACTCGTCGAGGTGCGCGTCGCCGCGCAGCGCCGCATCTACAGCCTGCGCCCCGAGCCGCTCGCCGAAGTCGACGCTTGGCTCGAGCCGTACCGGAAGTTCTGGCGTGGCAAGCTCGCCGCGCTCCAGCGCCACCTCGCCGACGACGGCGACCCTTCACCGGAGAATCCCACGTGACGACCACCACCCTTCCCACGAGCGGCGACCGCATCGAGGAGCAGGTCCTGCTGCACGCCCCCCGCGCCCGCGTCTGGCGCGCGCTCACGAACGCCGACGAGCTGGGCACCTGGTTCGGCGTGAATCTCGCCGGCGCCACCATCGCCCCCGGCGCGCAGGTGTCCGGACACATCACCAGTCCGGGCTACGAGCACGTCGTCTTCGACGCGATCGTCGAGGAGATGGTCCCCGAGCAACGCTTCGCGTGGCGCTGGCACCCGCACGCCGTCGACCCGGCCGTCGACTACGCCGCGGAGCCGCGCACGCTCGTCACCTTCACGCTCGAGGACGCGCCCGGGGGCGGGACGCTGCTCCGGGTGGTGGAGTCGGGCTTCGCCGCGCTCCCCGAAGCGCGCCGCGAGTCGGCGTTCCTCGGCAACAGCGGCGGCTGGCGGGGACAGCTGCAGAAGCGGCTCCCGGCCTACCTGGCGTCGGCCTGACGCGGCCGGGCGTGGCACGGGTGCGCCGCGGAGAGCGGCGGCGCACCCGGATCACGTCGCGTCCAGCACCACCCGGGCCGCGCTCCGCCCCGAGGCGCCGAACACGCCGCCTCCGGGGTGGGTGCTGGCGCCGGTCAGGAAGAGGCCGCGGATGGGAGTGCGGTAGGAGGAGAGCTCCGGGAGGGGGCGGAAGAAGAACATCTGGTCGAGGCTCATCTCCAGGTGCATCACGTTCCCCCCGGGGAGCCCGATCTCCCGCTCCAGGTCGGCGGGGGTCTGGACGTACACCTGCTCCACGCACCCGGGGACGTTGGGGGCGAAGCGCCCCACCGCCGCCAGGATCCGCTCCGCCTCGCGGTCGCGGATCGCGTCCCACGAGACGCCCCCCGCCAGCGCGTACGGGTGGTACTGCGCCCAGGCGAAAAGGAGGTGCTTCCCCGCGGGGGCGAGCGAGGGGTCCACCGCGGTCCAGGTCATCGCCACCACGGCGGGGTCGCGCGCCGGCTCGCCGCGCAGGAAGTCGGCGTAGGCGTGGTCCAGGAAGGGGGCCGGCGGGCAGAGGAGCTGCAGCCCCCGGTGCATGGGGCCGGGGGAGCCGTCCGCCGGGGCACCGGCGTAGGCGGGAAGCTCGGAGGTGGCGCAGCGCAGCACCATCCCGAACCCGTTCCCCACGCGCAGCCGCGCCACCCGCGCGCGCAGGTCGGCGGCCTCCGGCGCGTCGGCCAGCAGCCGCCCGAAGGTGACGCCCACGTGGCACCCGGCCAGCACCGCGCGCGCCGCCACCCGCCGTATCGGCCCGGGCGGGGGGAGGGGCGCGTCCAGCGGGACGCCCGGCTCCTCCCCCTCCGCCACCTCCACCCCCACCGCGCGCCCCCCCTCCACCACGATACGCCGCACCGGCGAGGAGGTGTGCACCTCCCCGCCGTGCGCCCGGATCAGCCGCACCAGCGCGTCCGTCAGCGCCCCCGAGCCCCCCACCGCCCGCTTCACCCCGCTCTGGTGGTAGAGGCCGTGCCACCCCGCCAGCGGCGCCGACCCCAGCTCCCCCGGTGGGGGGCCGGACTGCGCCGCCATCCACTCCACGGCGGCGCGCACCGCGGGGTGGCGGAAGGTGGCGTCCACCAGCGCCCGGTACCCGCCCAGGATGGTCTGGAGCTGCCCCGCCCCGCCGCGCCCGAAGCCGCCGGAGCGCGCCATGGCCCAGGCGATCCGCCCCGCCTTCGGCGGCCCCAGAAAGGTCCGCAGCACCGCCTCGCTGATCGGCCGCCACTCCGCCACGAAGCGGCGGTACGCTTCCGCGTCCGGGGGCGACACGGCGGCGATCGACTCGCACGTCCGGTCCACGTCCTTCCAGAACAGGAGGGAGCGTCCGTCCTCCAGCGGGTAGAACCCCCACGGGTCGCAGTCCACGTAGCGGAGCCCGTACCGCTCCAGCTCCAGCTCGGTCAGGATGGGGGTGAGGTGGATCAGGATGTGGGCCGACGAGCCGACGTCGATCCGGTACCCGGGAAAGACGTCGTCGCGGGTCTGCACCGCGCCGCCCGGGCGGGCAGCGCGCTCGAACACCGCCACCCGCTTCCCGGCGCGGGCCAGGTAGGCGGCGGCGATCAGGGCGTTGTGTCCGGCGCCGACCACGGCGACGTCGAGCGGGGCGGAGGGCCCCGCTCCCGGCGTCCCGCGCGCCGGTGTCAGCCGCCGTACCCCGGGCCGGACCCGCGCGAGTCGCCCCGCAGCGCCAGGGCGACCCCGGCCCCCAGCGCCGCCACCGCCAGTACCGCGCGCACCGGGTGCAGCTTCGCTCCGGTGTAAGCGCTGGTCCGCATCACGTGCCCGGCGTAGTCCCCCTCCTCGGCGCCGTCGTTGCGGCGGGCCCTGTGGAGCGTGTCCTTGCGCCCCGGGGGCGAAAGCTCGGAGGTGCGCTGCTGCCTGAAGAGAGACTTTTCCATGTAGCGGTCGGCGAGCCCCGGCGCCACACTCCCCATCGCCCCGATCATCCGCCCGCCGCCCCCCACGCTGATGCTGCGCACCGGCCTCTCGGCGCAGTGCAGGATGGCGCGCGCCACCACCCGCGGCGAGTACACCGGCGGCGGGAGGGTGGGCTCGGTGAGCATCAGGTTCTTGGCGTGCTTGGGAAAGGGCGTGTTGATGGAGCCCGGCTTGATCAGCGTCACCGAGACCGGCACCTCGTCCTTTTCCAGCTCCATCCGCAGCGCGTCGGTGAACCCCTTCACCGCGTGCTTGCTGGCCGAATAGTACCCCTGCAGCGGGATGGCCCGGTCGGACACGGCGCTCCCCAGGTTGATCAGCGCGCCGCCGTGCTCGCGCAGGTACTCCACCGCCACCAGCGAGCCGTGCACCACCCCCCAGTAGTTGGTCTCGAAGAGCTGGCGGGCGTCGTCCAGCTCCACCGCCTCGATCCGCCCGTAGATGGAAACGCCGGCGTTGTTGATCCAGGTGTCGATCCCCCCGAACTCGCGCACCGCCGTCTCGGCGACCTTCTCCACGTCGCCCGGGTCGCCGACATCGGCCACCACGTAGGTCGCCTCGCCGCCGTGCTTGCGGATCTCCTTCACCGCGCGCTTCAGGTCGTCGCGGCTCCGCGCCGCCAGCACCACCTTCGCCCCGCGCTTGGCGGCCAGCCGCGCGGTGGCCAGCCCGATCCCGCTCGACGCGCCGGTGACGACCACGACCTGCTGGTCCAGCGGCTTCAGCTCGATGTCCATTTCGCCCCTCCCTGGTGATCCTCACGCCTCCTGCCGGGGAGGGCGCGGGCCGCAACCGCCGTGCCGGAGCCGGGAAAAGGAAAGGGACCGGACCGGCGCTCGCCGGTCCGGTCCCTGTTTCACGCGAAGACCCCGGTCTGCTACGAAGCCGAGCTGGCGCAGTATGTCGTCGAAGAGGCCGTCGCCGTGGCCCCCGTGCCGTCCTGCACCGTGACCGTCCCGGTGATCGTCTGCCCGATGGTGCAGTATTCCCTGAAGGACCGGGTATACTCGTGGTAGCTCGACCCGCCCACGGTGACGTCCCACGTGTAGGTGTAGGACGCGGTGTTGGCAGGGAGGCCGCCGGTGAAGGCGGTGCAGGTAAAGGCGGGGCCATAGGCCGTCACCCCGTTGGGCGAGCAATCCGCCGTGACGGTGAGTCGCATCCGGGCATCGGCGGGGCGGCTGGTGCCGGCCAGTCCGAGGGTGGCGAGCGCGAGTACGATGGGAATTCCGATCCTGCGCATGTAGGCCTCCGCGGTACGAGGGGACGAACGAGGGTGTGCCTGCAATGTAGACCGCGCCCAGGCCT
>JAFAYN010000579.1 GCA_019240375.1 Gemmatimonadota bacterium | reverse complement strand
ACGTACTCGGTGCAGCCGACGCAGCTCTCCACCAACAGCAGCTACGCCGCGTTCCGCATCCTGGAGCAGGACGTGGTCGGCTTCGAGGAGTTCCTCCGGGAGTACGCCTCGCAGGCCGGCGTTGCCCCGGAGATGCTGGCCGCCAAGGTGTGCGGCCGGTGGCGGAACGGAAACCCGCTGGAGCTCAGGCCCGACGAACCCGGCGAGGTGCTCCCCGTCGACCAGCTGAACGACTTCACCTACGTCGACACGGCCGACCCCGCCAAGGACGACACGCTGGGGCTGAAGTGCCCCATCGGCTCGCACATCCGGCGCACCAACCCGCGCGACATGGCGGTGGTGGGCACCGACTCCACGCACCACCGCATCACGCGCCGCGCCATGCCGTACGGCCCGGCATACGATCCCGCCACCCCCACGGACGTTCCGCGGGGGCTGATCGGCTACTTCATCAACGCCAGCGTGTTCAACCAGTTCCAGTTCATCCAGGGCCAGTGGGCGCTCACCAGCACCTTCGTGAAGTCGGCCAAGGCGCCGGGCGGGCAGCCACCGGGGAACGCGGTGAACAACATCAGCGGCGAGGACGTGTTCCTGGGCGTCAACGACCCCGCCAGCAGCTCCTTCACCCTCCCCGAAGAGCCGAAGAACCAGGTCGTGACCGGCTTCTCGCAGGTGATCAGCACGCGCGGCGGCGCCTACGTCTTCTTCCCCAGCATCACGGGGCTCAACTACCTCGCCACCCTTCCGGCGGCCACGTCGTGATCCCGCGGGTCGACCGCCTGCCGGCACGCGGCTTGATGCGAGGCGCCCGCCGACGCCGCACGCAGGCGTTCCACCCTTCCCGACGACGTTACCGCACATGCTGAACACACGCACACTCGGCACGCAGGGCCTCACCGTCTCCGAGATCGGCCTGGGGCTGATGGGGATGAGCCAGGCGTACGGCACCGCGGAGGAGCGCGACGAGCGCGAGTCCATCGCCACCATCCACCGCGCCGTCGAGCTGGGGTGCACCTTCCTGGACACGGCCGAGGTCTACGGCCCGTACGTGAACGAGGAATTGCTGGCCCGCGCGCTCGGGGAACTGGGGAGCGCCGCCCGCGACCGGGTGGTCGTCGCCACCAAGTTCGGCTTCCGGATCGAGAACGGCGCCATGGCGGGGCTCGACAGCCGGCCGGAGCACGTCCGCGAGGCCGTCGAGGGGTCGCTCCGCCGCCTCGCCACCGACCGCATCGACCTGCTCTACCAGCACCGCGTCGACCCCGCCGTCCCCATCGAGGACGTCGTCGGCGCCATGGCCGACCTGGTGCGCGAGGGGAAGGTGCGCTTCCTCGGCCTTTCGGAGGCCGGCGAGCAGACGATCCGCCGCGCCCACGCCGTGCACCCGATCTCGGCGCTCCAGAGCGAGTACTCGCTGTGGGAGCGCAACCTGGAGCCGCGCATCATCCCCCTCCTCCGCGAGCTGGGGATCGGGCTGGTCCCGTTCGCGCCGCTCGGCCGCGGCTTCCTCACGGGCGCCGTGAAGCGCGCCGAGGAGTACCCGGAGGGCGACTTCCGCCGCGGCGACCCGCGCTACCAGGGCGAAAACTTCGACGCCAACGCGCGGGCCGCGTCGGCGGTGCGCGACATGGCGGCGAGCAAGGGGGCGGCGCCGGGGCAGATCGCCCTCGCCTGGCTGCTGCACAGGGGCGACGACGTCGTGCCGATCCCGGGCACCAAGCGGCGGAGGTATCTGGAGGAGAACGTCGGCGCGGCGGAGGTGTCGCTCACGCCCGACGAGATGGCGGCGCTCGATGCGGCGCTCGCCCCGGACAAGGTCAGCGGCCCGCGCTACAACGAGCGCCAGATGTCGACGGTGGACCGATGAGCGCCGCGACTCCGGCTCCCGGGCGTCCGCGCGTGATCTGCCACATGATCGCGTCGGTCGACGGGCGCATCCTCACCGGCGGCTGGCCGCTCTCCGACGAGGGGCGGCGGCAGTACGAGCAGGTGCACGAGAGCTACCAGGCCCAGGGGTGGCTCTGCGGGCGGGTGACGATGGAGGAGCACTTCGCGCAGCGCGTCCGCCCCGACGCCGACGTCGCGATCGAGCACCAGGGCGCGCCGCGCGAGGACTTCCTAGCGCCCGGCGAGCACGAGTCGTTCGCCTTCGCCGTCGATTCGAGCGGACGGCTCGCCTGGAACTCCAACGACATCGACGGCGACCACGTCGTCGCGATCCTCTCGGAGCGCGTGTCGGACGAGTACCTCGCCTTCCTGCGCCAGCGCGGCGTG
>JAFAYN010000521.1 GCA_019240375.1 Gemmatimonadota bacterium | reverse complement strand
GCCGCGCTCGGCGGTGATCGTCCCGCTGGTGGCCGACGGCAAGACGCTGGGGGTGGTGGCCGCCTGGGACCCGCGTCCCGGCTGGATCGGCGAAACGGAGCTTGAGTTCCTGCGCCTCCTGTGCGCCATGGCCCCGCTCCCGCTGCGCAGCGCGGAGCGCTACGAGGCGCTGGACCGCCGCGCGTCGCTCGACTCGCTCACCGGCCTCCCCAACCGGCGGGTCTTCGAGGAGCGCCTGACGTCGACCGCCAGCCACTTCGAGCGATACCAGCGCCCGTTCAGCCTGGTGATCCTGGACGTCGACCACTTCAAGAAGTTCAACGACACCTGGGGGCACGAGGTGGGCGACCGGGTGCTGCAGCACGTGTCCGCCCTGCTGCGCACCGCCGTGCGCGAGGTGGACGTCCCCGCCCGCCTGGGAGGGGAGGAGTTCGTGGTCCTCCTCCCCGAAACGCCGCTGATGCCCGCGGTGGAGGTGGCGGAGCGGATCCGGCGGATGATCGAGGGGCGCCCCCTGGTGTGGAACGGCCGCCCCCTTCCCGTGACCGTGTCGCTGGGGGTGGCGACCTGCCCGGATTCGCTCGCCGACCCGACGGAGCTGCTCGCCGCCGCCGACGCCGCGCTGTACCGCTCCAAGGCGGCCGGAAGGAACCGGACCACCGCGGCGCCGCCGGGCGGGGGCTCGGTGGAGAAGATGGGCTCCCGCCCTACGGGGGAGCAGCGCAGGAAGTAATTCAAGTCGTTGTCCAGCAAATATTTACATAGCAGGATGACCCCTTGACAGGGGGGCGGGGAAGGGCTAGATTACCTGCGTGTTTGAAAACACGGGTCTTGGGGATGACATGGTTTCGACGTGTATGGTGAAGCCATGGCCGCGTGCCGAGGTTCCAGATACCTCGTTAAGCCTCTGGAAAACTAGTAACCGCGAACGACAACTTCGCTCTGGCTGCGTAAGTAGAATCCCTTCGGGGAATCCTTACCTCCCGTTCGTTGATCAGCCCTGCCTGAGGCGGGTCAACGGGCGTCGCTAAATTCGGGCTGGCCTGGAGGTGGCGTCGTGACGCCCCGGGCGAGACTCTCACGACTGGTTCGCGATGGGCCTTCTGCCGGCCGATGAGCGGACGAGGAGAAAAGAACGGCGGAATACGCACGTAGACGCTGTGGGGGATCTGTAGGCGGACAGGGGTTCGACTCCCCTCATCTCCACTTCTTGAAGACCGCGAAGGGCCGGTCCGGCGACATGCCGGGCCGGCCCTTCGTGTTGGTACCTACCTCATTTCGGGTCCGGAAGCTCCGGTGCGCGGGGCTCCGGGGGAGGGGATGCTCTCCGGAAAGAGTTCATCCCCTTCCACCACCGCCACCTCCCGCAACTCTTTCCTACGAGCACCCCCTCCCCCTGCGCGGCTGCCTCCCCAACTACGCTGTTCCGCAGTACCCTGCCGTTCCCACATGCTGTTGCGAGGGAGACGCGCCCGGTAGTTTGGGCGTGGCTCCCGTAGCGGTCGGGGAGACTGCCGGCTGTTTGGCAGGCTCCCCGGCCCCGCGGAAGAGACGGACGGCCGTTTCGTCCGGCTCTGGAGCGGCCCCACGCGCCCACTCCGACCAGACATACGAACATGCACTCAGGCACGAACTCCCCCTGCGACCGCATTGAGGTGATCGAGGGAGACATCACGAAGCTCCAGGTGGACGCCATCGTAAACGCCGCAAACACCTCGCTGCTCGGCGGAGGAGGCGTGGACGGAGCCATCCACCGCGCCGCTGGCCCCGAGCTGGTGGCCGAGTGCCGGATGCTGCACGGCTGCCGAACCGGCGAAGCCAAGATCACCGGAGGCTACAGGCTGCCGGCGCGCCGGGTCATCCACACGGTGGGCCCCGTATGGCAGGGCGGCCACGCCAACGAGGACGAGCTGCTGGCGAGCTGCTACCGCGAATCGCTGAAGCTGGCCGTGCGCAACGACGTACGCACCATCGCCTTCCCCGCGATCAGCACCGGCGCCTACCGCTTCCCGGTGGACCGGGCGGCGAAGATCGCCGTAGGGGAGGTACTCGCCTTCCTGGAAGAAAATGCATCGATCGAGCGGGTACTGCTCGTCTGTTTTGGGACAGGGACCGCACATTCGTACTTGACGGCGCGCGCCGAAGTGTGTATATGAACACCTCACCCTGGAAATACCCATCCGTAGTCCCACCCCGGTCCCCGCGGGCAGCCGGCCGAGTGCACCCCCTGCATTCGGGCGAGGTGTCCGCAAGGAGAACGCAATGAGCGACCTTAAGGAGGTCAAGGAGCTGCTGGACGAGATCAACCAAGCGATCTCCAGCTACGATCCGGTTCTGAAGGAAAGGGCCCGCGACATCCTGATCGAGCGGGCCTTCGGCCCGTCGTCGGGATCCGACCAGGCCTCCGCATCCGCTCCTGCCCCCCGTCCCCGCGGCCGGCCCCGCAAGGAGAGCGGCGGCGAGGGCGGGGAAGACTCCGCGGACCTGGGATCGCTGCTTTCCCGCTGGAACCCCTCCACCATGTCGGACAAGGCGCTCCTGGGCGCGTACTACCTGAGCCAGGTGCGCGGCGACGAGAACGTCACCAGCCAGGCGATCAACTCCGAGCTGAAGCGCAACGGCCTGGCCATCAGCAACATCACCCGCGCCATCGAGGCGAACATGCGCCCCGACCGTCCCCTGATGGTGCAGGAGAAGAAGATGGGGAGCACCAAGCAGGCCCGGAAGCAGTACCGGATCACCCCCGCGGGGGTGGACGCCGTGGAGCGGCGCCTGCGGGGCTCCTGACGGGCGCTCCGCCGGGTTCCGCGACGTGCCTGCGGGCCGGGGGAAGATCCCCGGCCCGTTTTCGTTGCCCCCGGGCGGCGGAGCCCGTTGCCACCGGTCGCGCCGCTTCGACAGATTTCCCGGATGAGCCACCCCGACGCAAACCTCGCCACGCGCTTCGCCGAGCGGGCCGCGCTCCACCCGGAGCGGACCGCCCTGGTGGAGTACGCGGGCCGGCGGGTGCGGCGCGTCACCTTCGGCGGGATGGCCGAGCGAGTCGCGGCGCTGGCGGCGGGGATGCGCGAGGCCGGGATCGGGACGGGGGACCGGGTGCTGGTGCTCCTCCCCCCCTCCGTCGACCTGTACGTCACCCTCCTGGCGACGCTGCACGCGGGCGCCGCGGCGGTGTTCGTGGACGAGTGGCCGAGCCGCGCCCGCCTGGACGCGGCCGTGGTCGCCGCGGCGCCGCGGGCGTTCGTCGGTCCCTCGCGGGCCCACCTCCTCCGTCTGCTCAGCCCGGCGCTGCGGCGGGTGCCGGTGCAGTGGCTGGTGGGGCGCCGGTGGTTCCCCCTCTCGCGGCGGGGGCGTCCGGCGGGGGCCGGCACCCCCGCGGAGGTCGGCGCGGAGCACCCGGCGCTGATCACCTTCGCGCCGGGGAGCGGCGGCGCGCCCCGGGGAACCGTGCGCACCCACGGCGCGCTCTGGGCGGAGCACCGCGCACTGGCCGGCCTGCTGGAGCTGACGGAAGAAGACGTGGACCTCCCCGTCCTTCCCGCCTTCGTCCTGCACGACCTGCTGGCGGGGGTGTGCGCCGTACTCCCGGGGGTGGACCCCCGCGCCCCCGGAGCCGTCGACCCCGAGGCCGTGCACCGGCGGATGCGCCGGGAAGGGGTGACCACCTCCAGCGGCCCGCCGGCCTTCCACGAGCGCCTGGTGGTGCGGGGCGCCCCGCGCGGGGTCATGGTCCCGCTGCGGGCGCTCTCCACCGTGGGCGGGGTGGTGTACCCGCCCCTGGCGCGGCGCCTGGCCGACGCGGTGCACGGCACCGCCCGGCTGGTGTACGCGTGCGACGGCGCCGGGCCGGTCGCCGCGATCGAGGCGCGCGCCATGCTGGCGGCCATGGCGGCGATGGGGGAGGGGATCTGCGCGGGTTTCCCCCTCCCGGGGGTGTCGACCCGGATCATCCGTCCGCATCCGGGGCCGGTGGTGCTGGGGGAGGAAGGGTGGGCGGAGTGGGAGGTCCCCCGCGGCGCCGTAGGCGAGCTGGTGGTGAGCGGCGCCCACGGCCGCCTCAACGACCCGGAGGGGGAGCGCGCCACCCGGATCCGTGACGGGGAGCGGGTCTGGCACCGCACGGGCGACGCGGCGAGGCTGGACCCGCTGGGGCGCCTCTGGCGGATGGGGCGCGTCGCCGAGCGGGTGGTGCGCGCCGGCTCGACGTGGTGGAGCTTCCCGGCGGAGCTTCGCGCGCTGGGAGCGGGGTACGTGCGCCACGCGGCGTACCTGGGGCTCGCCGACGCGGAGCTGGGGGAGCGCACGGTGCTGTGCGTGGAGATCCCCGGCGGCCAGCTCGACGACCTGCTGCGCGCCGACCTGTCCCGGCGCCTCGGCGCGATCCCGGTGGACGAGATCCACGCGCTGCCGCGCATCCCGCGCGATCCCGGCGACGCGTCCCGCACCGACGTGCCGGCGCTCCGCCGCATCCTCGCCGCGCTCCGGCGGCGCCCCGCGCCCGCGGACGTGACCGGCTGACACGCGCGCTTGTTGACACTCCGTGTCGCCGGTCTATCTTTGCCTGTTTCCGAAACTTCACGGCGCCGGCGGGAACCCGCCCGGCCCCGTTCCACGCACCCGGGAAGCACCTTGGCCGCAAAACGCATCCTGCTCGTCGACGACGAGGACGACATCCGCGAGGTCGCCCAGCTCAGCCTGGAGATGGTCGGCGGCTGGGAGGTGATCGCGGCGAACTCCGGGCAGGAGGCGATCCGCCGTGCCGCGGCGGAGCGGCCCGACGCGATCCTCCTGGACGTGATGATGCCCGACATGGACGGGCCCACCACCTTCCGCAACCTGCAGGCGGACCCGGCCACGCAGGGGATCCCCGTGCTCCTGCTGACCGCCAAGGTCCGCACGGCCGACCGGGAGCGCTTCTCGGAGCTGGGGGTGGCCGGCGTCCTGTCCAAGCCCTTCGATCCGCTCACCCTGGCCCGGGAGATCGCGGACGTCCTGGGGTGGGACGTGTAGGGGGGAGATGACCGCCGCGCCCGACGTCCTGGTGGCCGGTCTGCCGGAAAGCACGGTGGACTGGCTCGGCCGCCGTCTTCCCGGCGCGAAGATCGCCGCCGCGCACGAGAGCCCCGCCGCGGCCGACGCCCTCGCCGGGAGCAGCTGGTCGCTCCTGGTGCTGGACGCGGGGCTTCCCGGGCTCCCGGCCATGGACCTCCTGCGCCACGCCCGCACCCTCCCCACGGCGGAGAGCGTCCCGGTGATCTACTGCGCGCGCGGGCGTCCGGACGCGCGCGAGTCGCAGGCGCTGGTCTCCCGCCTGGCGGTGGACCACATCCTCCTCCACCCCATCGACCCGGAAGAGCTGCTGCGGTGCATGGCGGCGATGCTGGGGATGACGCCCGAAAAGGAGCCGGCGCCGGCCGCGGACTCGCGGACGCAGCTCAGCGCCGCGGTGACCGGGCTGTGGGAGCGTTTCCGGGGGACGGTGCTCGGCCGGGTGGACGCGGTGGAGGACGCCGCCATCGCCCTGCTGGAGGGGAGGCTCGACGAGGAGCTGCGCCGCCACGCCACGCGCGAGGCGCACAAGCTCGCCGGCTCGGTGGGGACCTTCGGCTTCGCGGAGGGCTCGCGCATCGCCCGGGAGATCGAGGGGATGCTGGAGGGGAGCGCTCCGCTGGGGCAGGGGGAGGCGCTGCGCCTGAGCGAACTGGCCGTCGCCCTTCGCGCGGAGCTGGAGCGGCCCCACGCGCAGCGGGAGGTGCCGGCCCCGGCCGCGGCGGAAGAGGACGACCGCCCGCTCCTCCTGGTGGTGGACGACGACGCGGAGCTGGTCGAGCGGCTGTCGATGGAGGCGTCAGGACGCGACCTGCGCGTGGAGAGCGTGGCCGGGATCCGGGAGGCACGCCGCGCCGTCGCGCGCCGCCGCCCCGACGTGGTCCTCCTGTCGCTCTCGTCCGGCGAGGGGGCCGACGACGGGCTGGCCTTCCTGGAACAGCTCGCGGACGGGTCGCCCCCGGTGCCGGCGGTGGTGCTCACCGAGCAGACCACCTTCACCGACCGCGTGGAGGTGGCGCGGCGCGGCGGGCGGGGTTTCCTCCAGAAGCCGGTCCCGCCGGCGCGGGTGGTCGACACGCTGCAGCAGGTGCTGCAGCGGAGCGCCGCGGGGGAGACCAAGATCCTGGCGGTGGACGACGACCCGCAGATCCTCGCGGCGATCCGCGCGCTGCTGGAGGGGCGGGGGCTGCGGGTGTCCACGCTGGACGACCCGCTCCAGTTCTGGGAAACGCTGGAGCGGACCGCCCCAGACCTGTTGATGCTGGACGTGGACATGCCGCACCTGTCGGGGATCGAGCTGTGCCGCGTGGTCCGCAACGATCCCCGCTGGAGCGGGCTCCCCATCCTCTTCCTCACCGCGCGCGTGGACGCGCAGACTGTGGAGCGGGTCTTCTCCGCGGGCGCCGACGACTACGTCAGCAAGCCCTTCGTGGGGCCGGAGCTGGTCACCCGGATCAACAACCGGCTGGACCGGATCCACCTGCACCGCACCCTGGCCGAGACCGATCCGCTCACCGGGGTCGCCAACCGGCGCCGCTCGGAGGAGGTGATCTCGCACTTCCTCCGCCTGGCGTCGCGGCAGCAGAAGCCGCTCTCGGTGGCGGTGATCGACCTGGACCTGTTCAAGCAGGTCAACGACCGGCACGGGCACGCCGTGGGGGACGAGGTGCTGCAGCGGATGGCGAAGCTCCTGCTGCGCGCCTTCCGCGCCGAGGACGTGGTGGCGCGGTGGGGCGGGGAGGAGTTCGTGATCGGGATGTTCGGGATGGACAAGGGCGACGGGGTGCAGCGGCTCACCCAGGTGCTGGCCCGGACGGCGGAGGAGGAGTTCGAGGGGGCGGAGGGGGCCCGCTTCGCGGTGACCTTCAGCGCCGGGATCGCGGAGTTCCCCGCGGACGGCGCCGACCTGGCGTCGCTGTACCGCGCCGCCGACGCGGCGCTCTACCAGGCCAAGGCCGGGGGGAGGAACCGGGTGTGCGCCGCCGGCTGGGGCGAGGGGGAGGACCACGCCACGGAAAGCGTGGACGTCCTGCTGGTGGAGGACGACTCCGCGCTGGCCGGCCTCCTCATGCACGCGCTGGACACGCGCGGCTACCGCACGCACTGGCTGCAGGACGGGCAGGCCGCGGTGGACGCGCTCCTGGGCGCCTCCCCGGCGCTGCGCGCCCGGGTGGTGCTGCTGGACGTGGACCTTCCGGGGATGGACGGGATGGGTGTGCTCCGCACCCTCGACCGGGAGCAGGTGCTGCAGCGTACCCGGGTCGTCATGCTCACCGCGCGATCCAACGAAACCGAGACGCTGAAGACGCTGGAGACCGGCGCCTTCGACCACGTCGCCAAGCCGTTCAGCATCCCCGTCCTCCTCCAGCGGATCCGCCGCGCGCTGGAGGGCGAACCCTCCGCGTGACGCCCACCACGCTCGTCCTCCGGGCGCTCCTCTGGCTGGGAGCGCTCCTGCTCCTCTCGCTCCTCCTCCTCTTCGGCCACGGGGTCTGGCTCCTCGCCTTCCGGAGGTGGAGCGCCCCGCGCGTCGCCCGGGGCCGCGCCCTGCTGTACACGGTGGTGGACGGCCCGCCGGGGCGTGGTGAGGACCTGGCGCTCCTCCGCTCCCTCCCGCTCCGGCTCCAGGTGCGCCTGGTGGTGGAGCTGGCGTCCAGCATCGCCGGCCCGCAGAAGGAGTACCTGGTGGGGCTGGCGGACGAGATCGGGCTGGTCCGGGCGGCGGAGCGGCTCTGCCGAAGCCGCCTCTGGTGGCGCCGGCTGCGAGGGATCCGCCTCCTGACCGTGCTCGGCGGGGGCGGCGCGATCGTGCCGGCGCTGCTGGACGACCGGCACCCCCTGGTGCGCGCCGAGGCTGCCGTGTGGGCCGCGGCCCACCCCGATCCCGGGGTGATCGGGCGCCTGCTCCGCCTCCTCCCGGACCCTGCCAGCCTGTGCCGCTTCTCGGTGCGGGACTCCCTCCTCCGCATGGGCCCCGCCGCCTCCGCAGCGCTCCTCCACTACCTGGAAGCCAACTCCGGCCCCGTCCTGGTGCCGGCCCTGGAGGTGGCCGCCGGCCTCGCCGATCCGAGCTTCTTCCCGGTGGCGGTGCGCCTGTGCGACGCCCCGGAGCCGGGAGTGCGCCGGGGCGCCGCGGAGCTGGTGGGCGCCATCGGGGGGAGCGAGGCGATCGACACGCTGACCGGCCTCCTGCGCGACCCGGACGCCGGGGTGCGCGCCGCCGCCGCCGCCGCGCTGGGGAAGCTGGGGCACTGGCCCGCCGCGGGGACGCTGGCGGGGCTGCTGCGCGACCCCGCGTGGGCGGTCCGGCGCGAGGCAGGGCTGGCGCTGCGCGCGCTGGGGAGCCCGGGGCAGCTCTTCCTGCGCCGCGCCCTCGCTGACGAGGACCGCTTCGCCGCCGACATGGCCCGCCAGGTGCTCGACCTCCCCGGCGCCACCCGCGAGGCCCCGTGAGCGGGTCCATGGCCGACTTCGCGGATCTGGTGCTGGTGCGGCTGGAGGAGGCGATCCTCCTGTACTTCCTGGTGGTCAACGGGTGGTACTTGGCGCTCCTGTGCAGCGCCGCGCTGGAGATGCGGGAGTACGTCCTGTCGGTGCGCGGGGAGAGCCGCTGGCGCCTCCTGGGGTCGCGGGTGTCGCCGCGCATCAGCATGCTGGCCCCCGCCTACAACGAGGCGGCGACCATCGGGGAGAGCGTGCGCGGCCTGCTGGCCCTGTACTATCCGAACCTGGAAGTCGTCGTGGTCAACGACGGCTCCAAGGACACGACCATGGACGTGCTGCGGGAGCAGTTCGACCTGGTCCCGATCCACCCCATCTACCAGCGCCGCATTCCCTCGCAGCCGGTGGTGGGGCTCTACCGCTCGCGCGTCCACCCCAGCCTGCTGGTGGTGGACAAGCAGAACGGGGGAAAGGCGGACGCGCTGAACGCCGGGCTGAACCTGGCGACCGGCGAGCTGGTGTGCGCCATCGACGCGGACACGCTGATCGAGCCGGACTCGCTGCAGCGGATGGTGCGCCCCTTCCTGCGCGGCGACCAGGTGCTCGCCGCCGGGGGGACGATCCGGATCGCCAACTTCTCGGTGGTGAAGGCTGGGCGCGTGATCCAGGCCAGGGCCCCCCGCCGTCCGATCCCCGGCTTCCAGGTGGTGGAGTACCTGCGCGCCTTCCTGTTCGGGCGCCTGGGGTGGAACCTGCTGGGCGGGAACCTGATCATCTCCGGTGCCTTCGGCCTGTTCCGCAGGGATGCCGTGCTCGCCGCCGGCGGCTATGCGCACGACACCGTGGGCGAGGACATGGAGCTGGTCCTCCGCCTTCGCAGGCAGGGGTACGAGAGCGGCGGCCCCAGCCGGATCGACTTCATCCCCGACCCGGTGGCCTGGACCGAGGCCCCGGAGACCCTGCGGGTGCTGGGGCGGCAGCGCGACCGCTGGCACCGGGGCCTGGCCGACGTGCTCTGGCGCCACCGCAGGCTGATGTTCAACCCGAAGTACGGCGCACTGGGGCTGGTGGTCTTCCCCTACTTCGTGTTCGTGGAGCTGCTCGCCCCGCTGGTGGAGGCGATGGGGCTGATCGGGCTGGTCCTGGGCCTGGTCCTCGGCTCGGTTGACGTCCCCTTCGCCGTCCTCTTCTTCCTGGTGGCGTACAGCCTGGGCGCCGTGCTCACCGTGCTGACGCTGGTGCTGGAGGAGCTGAGCTTCCACCGCTACGACAGCTTCCGCGACCGAGCGATCCTGGTGGGGTGGGCGCTCCTGGAGAACCTGGGCTACCGCCAGCTCACGGTGTTCTGGAGGCTGCAGGGGCTGGTGAAGTACCTGCGAGGAAAGCGCGACTGGGGCGC
>JAFAYN010000406.1 GCA_019240375.1 Gemmatimonadota bacterium | reverse complement strand
CCGTCATCTGGATGGCGCGCGTCCAGAGCGTCCCCACCGGCTCCACCCAGAGCGCCGCGGAGCGGAGCGCTTCGTTCCCCGACGCGGCCACCGCCGCCCCGATCCCCAGGCCCGCCCCCAGCCCGATCAGCACCCGTGTGGTCAGTGACATGCGCGCCAAACTACGCGCCCCCGGGCCGTTTCGCGAGGGCCGGGGACGCGGGATGAAGGGAAAGCGGGAGCGGACCGGTCAGCCCGCGCTCTCGGGGAGGTGGAGCACCCAGCGGTACGCCTGGATCATGTCGCGCGAGAACCCGTCGGCGCACCCCCAGAGGTAGAGCTGGAACTTGCGGTACAGCGTCTTCCCCCAGCGCCGCTCCACCTCCTCGCGGGCGTCGTCCAGCCGCTGCGCCCAGTGCTTGATGGTGAGGTAGTAGTTGTGCCGGTCGTTGGCCACCGAGAGCAGCTCGAAGGGGGTCTTCGACAGCTCCGTCAGGTAGTCGTGCAGGCACAGGAGCGAGCCGTTCCCGGGGTAGATGTACTTTTCCAGGAAGTCGGACACCGAGTACTTGACGCGCGCGGCGCTGGCGTCCAGGTAGATCTTGCCGCCCGGCTTGAGCAGCGCCTGGTACTTGGCCAGCGAGGCGCGGTAGTCCGGGAGGTGCTCGGTCACGCCCAGGTTGACGATGGCGTCGTAGCGCTCGGCCGGCTGGTGCTCGAAGAAGTGCTCGCGCAGCGCCTGGCAGGGGAGCCCGTCCCGGGCGATGATCCCGTTCAGGAACTTCTCCGACTCCCTGGAGATGGTGAGCGAGGTGACGTGGATCCCCTTGTTCCCCGCGTACTCCAGGAACGCCCCCCACCCCCCACCGATGTCCAGCACCCGATCGCCCGGCTTCAACCCCGTGGCCTCGATGGCGGTGTCCAGCTTGCGGGTGATGGCGTCCTCCAGCGGCTCGTCGTCGTGCGCGAAGATCCCCTGCGAGTAGCACCGGTGCTCCCGGTCGAGCCAGAGGAGGTAGAAGTCCTGGTCGTAGTCGTAGTGCTGGGCGATCCACTTCTTGTCGCTCGACACCTGCCCGAAGATGAAGGGCTGGGCGAAGCGCCAGGCGAAGCGCAGCGGGTGGCGGTCCGGGAAGAAGTTGCGCATGGAGAGGATGCGGGTGATGTCCCCCTCGATGTCGAACGACCCGTCCATGTACGCTTCGCAGATGGTCGTCCGGTCCATGCTCCCCAGCGCCGCCACCGCGCTCTTGTCGTGCACCACCAGGGTGACCTCGGGCTCGCCGGGGCCGAACACGTGTGGAGCCTTCCCCGCCTGCTGCAGCGCGAAGGTGATCCCCTGGCCGGGGGGGAAGAAGGACTCGTACCGCCGCTCGATCAGCCGGACCAGCCGCCCGAATGTGCCCGAAGCCGCATCGCCCGAAACCGTGGTACCCGTGACCGTGCTCTCCATCGCGCTTCTCCTCTGGGTGGGTGTTCCGCCTCGCCGTGCTGGTAGATCCCGGAGTGGTGCGGGGACCGGGACGGACGCGGGTGCGTCGCGTATCCGGGGCCGCGGAGCAGGTGCTACATGCGATGAACAAAATAACGCGGGCGCAGGCCCGCAAAAGAGGTTCGTTTCCGCGGGTCGGACCGGGGTGCGCGGAAGCGGGCGGGAGGTTGGGGCCCGAACGGTGGAGGAAAGGGAGTGGAAGTGAATTCCGCGCCGGCGCTTAGCCGGAGGGCGCCGATACTTCCTCCGTGCGCGTTGACTTGCCCCCCTGCGGGGTTCACTTTCCCGGCGGGTTCCCCCCTCATTTTCCTCTTTTTCCTCCCGGAGACTCCATGAAGATCCTGCGCATCGTGCTTCCGCTGCTGGCTCTGCTCGCCGCCTGCAGCGCCGCCGACCCGACCGGCCCCGACCACCCACCTCGCCCCACCGCGCCGGCTCATGACAGCGACACCGGCAGCGGAGGGACCAGTGCTGGTGGCGGGGGTGGCGACGGGGGTGGAACGATGGGCTCCGGCACCTGACGGTTCACTCACCTCCGGCCGTGCGGCCGCGGAGCCTAACGGGCGGCCGCACCTTCCTCCAGCACGCGGAGCAGGTCGACCACAAGCGTGCTGTCACGGCCGGAGGAAGCCATGTACCCGGGGCGGTCCAGCTCCGGGATGCATTCCCACCGAGCCTCAACCAGGTTCAGGATCTCCTCCGCGGCGAGGGCAACATCCGCCTCCCTGCGCTCCTGAGCAATTCGCAGCACGGTGTCCGCGGTCCGGCGGGCGCACTCCCAGTCACGCAGACAGATTGCCCCACGGGCCGCGCCGATCAGGGACGCGGTCACGACGGCCCGGGCCGCGGGCTCTTCGACCAGCTTCCACAGCTCACTCCAGGTCCTGGAGAACAGCGCCGCGTCTCCGTACCCGCCGGCGGCTCGCGCGAGACTCCCGAGAGCGAGGGTCCGCTGCTCCGGGTCGCGCTCGAAATGGGGCAGGAGTGCCTGGAGGACCCGCAGCGCCCGTGCGTAGTGCCCCTGGTTATTCCAGAAGTAGGCGACGTCGTGCGCGAGCCGGGGGATCAGCGGGTGCCCGGATCCGTACGCTCTCAGCGCTTCGCGGGCATGGTCTTCCGCCCTGGTGCAATCTCCCCCGTGCGCCGCGACGCCGAACAGGTCGTGCAGCGCTCTCCCCTCGTACTCGCCCAGTCGGTACCTGCGTGCCACCCTGAGCCCGGTGGTCAGCGTCGCGCGGGCGGCCCGGGTGTCGCCCTGGCGGTAGTGCATGTTCCCCAGGCCGAGCAGCGACATCGCCTGTCCTTCGCGGTCGCGCACCCGCCTCGCCACCACCACGCCCTGCTGGAAGTGCAGCTCCGCGACCTCCCAGCGGGCGGCGTCGCGGGCCAGGCACCCCACGCGGTACAGGAGGCGGACGTCGCCGGGGAGGCAGCGCGACGCGTCGGACAGGAACCAGAAGCGCGTGCACGGCGCCCCGTGCTCCCCGGCCCAGGCGGAGATGCGCTCGCACGCCGCGGCGACCCGGCGCGGGTCCGTTCCCGCGGGGTCGGCCAGCAGCTCGCGCAGGACGTCGAGCGCGGGGCGCAGGGGCTCGTCGCGCCGGGCGAGGCGCGCCATGGACACGGCCCACCGCTCCACCGCCCCCGGCGCGAACATCCCCGCCCGCTCCTCCGGCCCGGTCGTCGTCCACGCGCTCACCTCGCGGTGCGCCTCCCAGAGCAGGCAGGCCAGCCGGAGCGGGAGCTCGTCCAGGATGGACGCGCCCTCGAACGGCTCGCCGAAGCCCGGGAAGGGGGAGCGCGGGCCTCCATGTCGGGAGGCGGGGGGCGGGAGCTCGGATCCGGGGTCGCTCATGGGACGGCTCCTGTGCGGGAGGAGGGAGCGTGGGCGGGGCCCGCGCAGGACCAGGCGCGAGAGAAAGGGTAAGACGTACGGCCCGCACGCGCCATACCGGGAGGTCGGCGCGTATGGAAACACCACTCCGCGCCGGGCTACAGCCCCAGCTCCGGCGGGTCCTGCTCCAGGTCCACGTGGCGGTCCAGCAGGCGCAGGCAGGCGGTGCAGGTCACCGGCCGCTCCCCCTCGTACCGCCCGCCGGGCGCGCCGCACAGCGTCTGCCCTCTCGCCCGGCGGAACCCCTGGATGGCGACCGTCCCGGTCGGGGCCAGGTGCACCTTCCCCCCGTCGCGCCCGGGGCGCAGGTCGCCCACCCGGCGGGTCCGGTACGGCACCCGGGGCGCCACCTCCGCCAGGGTCCGCTCGAAGGCGGCGCGCGCCGCCACCAGCGCCGCCGCCGCTTCGGGATTGTGCTGGTCGCGGCGGCGGGCCTCCGCCGCGGCCTCGAACTCCTCCCACGCCTTCCATACGCTCGGCCGCATCGTGCTCCGGGAACGGGTGATCGGGGACGGCTCCGGCCCGCGGTAGAATACGGGCGCCGCGCCCGACGCGCACCCTCACGCACGAAGGGGAGCCCCGTTGGGCTCCCCTTCGTGTGTTCCGGTCCCGCGTCGCCGCTCCCGGGTCAGCTCCCGCCCAGGAGGGTCCCGGCCCGCGGGAACTCCTTCACCGCCGCAGTGACTTCGGGGTCCATCGCGGCTTCCACCCGGTAGAAGCCGGCCTCGCCCCACTTCACCGCCGCCACGCCCAGCACCAGCGCCCGCTGCAGGCGCGCGTCCACCTCGGCGCCCTCGGGGATCGCCACCCCCTGCCGCGCGGCGAAGGCGCGAAAGTCGGCGATGGCCTGGGCGGGGAGCATCGGCTTCGCGGCGAGCGCCTCCGGGGTGGTGAAGGCGTCCGGGGTGGCGGACACGTACCCGCCGATCCACTTGAGCGGGAGGTCGGCCTCCTGCACCTTCGCCATCCAGAGCGGCGCGGCGACGTGCTCGGGGAGGACCACGTCCGGGTAGATCCCGCCCCCGCCGTACACCGTGCGCCCGGCGTCGGTCTTACACGAGGGGCGCCCGGCCACGTCGCGCTCCTCCCCCGCCAGGCGGTAGTAGTCGCGCCGCGTCATTCCCTGGTACTGCCGCTGGATCACCCGCCCGCACGGCGTCTTCAGGTGCCCCACCACCAGCATGATCACGGATCCGTCGGTGAGCGGGAAGCCACGCATGATGAGCGACTTGCCGAAGGTGGGGCGTCCCACGATCAGCGCCCGGTCGTGGTCCTGGAGCGCCCCGGCCACCAGCTCCGACGCGCTCGCCGTCCCGTCGTTCACCAGCAGGACGATCGGGTAGCGGCGCTCGCTCCGCCACGCCGAGCGCTCCACCTTCACCGTCTTCGCCACGTCCTCCTTGCGCCCCTCCGACGTGTACACCACGGAGCCCGTGGGGAGGAACTCCCCCGCCACCTGCGCCGCCTCGGCCACGCTCCCCCCGCCGTTGTCGCGGAGGTCGAGCACCAGCCGCTGCATCCCCTTCCCCTCCAGCGTCCCCAGCGCCCGGTGCAGGTCGTCGCCGGCGCGGGCGCTCTCGAAGGTGGTGACGCGGACGTACCCGGTTTCCCCGTCCAGCATGAAGGCGGTGGGGACGGCGGAGGCGTCGTCCGCCCGCTTCTCGCGCTTCACCGTCCGCTCCAGCCGGGCCAGCGAGCCGTCCACCCGGCGGCGCTCCAGCGTCAGCGCCACGGTGGAGCCCCGCGCCCCCGCCAGCGAGATGTCCAGCTCTTCCGCGCTCTCCGCGGCGACCGGCTTTCCGTCCACCGCCACCAGCTCGTCGCCGGGGAGGATGTCCATCCGCGAGGCTTCCGAGCCCGGGGCCACGCTGCTCACCACCGGCGACCCGCCGACGTAGGAGAAGCGGACGGGGACCGGCTGCAGCCTCCCCTCGCGCAGCTCCTTTTCCTTGGCCGGGACCAGCCGGGTGGCGGGGAGGACGTACGAGTGCGGGTCTGCCGCGCCCACCATCCCCTCCACCGCCGCCATGAAGAGCGCGTGCGTGTCCACCGAGTCGGGGTGGTTGACGCGGAT
>JAFAYN010000136.1 GCA_019240375.1 Gemmatimonadota bacterium | reverse complement strand
GGGCGCGGAGGGAGCGAGCCCGTTCGGGCGGCTCGCCAGCCCGCCCATCGACGCAGCGCGGCGCTGGCGGCGGCTCCGGACGGAGGCGTTCGGGGCCGACACGCTGATCACACTGGCGCGGGAGTAGGACGTGTTCACCGGGATCGTGGAAGAGGTCGGGACCGTCGGCTCGGTCCGGGAAGCGGGGAACGGGGTGGAGATGACCCTCCAGGCGCGCACCGTGCTGGAAGGGGTGGCCCTGGGCGACAGCATCGCCAACGACGGGGTGTGCCTGACAGTGACCGCCTTCGACGACGAGGGGTTCACGGTGCAGGCGGTGGGGACCACGCTGGAGCGGACCACCCTGGGGGAGTTCCGCCCGGGGCGGCGGGTGAACCTGGAGCGGGCGGTCGCGCTCGGCACCCGGCTGGGAGGGCACCTGGTGCAGGGGCACGTGGACGGGGTGGGGCGGGTGACAGCGGTGGAGCCGCGCGAGGAGCTGGTGCTGATCGACTTCGAGCTCCCCGACGAGGTGGACGAGGTGACGGTCCTGCACGGCTCCATCACCCTGAACGGGGTGAGCCTCACCGTCAACGACCTCCCGCGCCCCGGCGTGTGCCAGGTGTCCATCATCCCCTACACCCGGGAGCACACCAACCTGGGGGGGCTCCGCCCCGGCGACGCGGTGAACCTGGAAGGCGACCTGATCGGCAAGTACGTGCGCCGGCTGGTCACCCGGCGGGGGGGAGGCGACGCCCCGGTGGAGGGGATGGACCCGATCCGGCTCCCGGGGTACTAGAAAGATGCCCCGGGCGCGCGTATCTTCCCGGCGGCACCTTCCCCAGGAGTGGCAGTGACTATGGCATTCGATCGCGTCGAGGACGCTATCCAGGACATCCGCGACGGCAAGATGGTGATCGTCGCGGACGACGAGGACCGGGAAAACGAGGGTGACCTGGTGTGCGCGGCCTCGGCCGTGACGCCGGAGATCATCAACTTCATGGCCACCCACGGGCGGGGCCTGATCTGCGTGGCGCTGACCGCCGAGCGCGCCGACGCGCTCGACCTGCGCCCGATGAGCGAGTTCAACACCGAGGCGCTGGGGACCGCCTTCACCGTTTCGGTGGATGCCGCCGCGCGCTTCGGGGTGACCACCGGGATCAGCGCCTGGGACCGGGCCAGGACCATCCAGGTGTGCATCGATCCCGAGAGCAAGCCGGGCGACCTGCGCCGTCCCGGGCACGTCTTCCCGCTCCGCGCGCGTCCCGGCGGGACGCTGCGGCGGGTGGGGCAGACCGAGGCCTCGGTGGACCTGGCGCGTCTGGCCGGGCTGGAGCCGGCGGGGGTGATCTGCGAGATCCTCAACCCGGACGGGACCATGGCCCGCCGCCCGGAGCTGGAGGTCTTCGCCAAGGAGCACGGGCTCAAGTTCATCACCGTGGCCCAGATCGTCGCCTACCGCCTCCAGCGCGAGCGGCTGGTGCGACGTGAGGCCGAGGCCAACATCCCCACCCCGTACGGCGACTGGCGAATCATCGCCTACCGCAACGACGTCGACCAGTTCGAGCACGTCGCCTTCGTCAAGGGCGAGGTGGCGGGGCAGGAGGACGTGCTGGTCCGGATGCACTCCGAGTGCCTCACCGGCGACGTCTTCCACTCCATGCGCTGCGACTGCGGCGAGCAGCTGGACGCCGCCATGCAGCGGATCAGCGAGGAGGGGCGCGGGGTGATCGTGTACCTCCGGCAGGAAGGGCGCGGGATCGGGCTGGTGCAGAAGCTCAAGGCGTACGCCCTGCAGGACGAGGGGCTGGACACCGTACAGGCCAACGAGGCGCTCGGCTTCCGCCCGGACCTGCGCGACTACGGGATCGGGGCGCAGATCCTGCTCGACCAGGGGCTGTCGTCCATCCGGATCCTGACCAACAACCCCAAGAAGATCGTGGGGCTCGACGGGTACGGCCTCTCGGTGACGGGGCAGGTCCCGCTCCGGGTGGAGCCGAACCCCCACAACCAGGCGTACCTGGACACCAAGCGCGACAAGATGGGGCACCTCCTCCCGGTGTGAGGGGGAGCCTTCAAGGGGAAACGGGAAGAGAGATGAAAGAGCACTCCGGGATGCTGCGGGGCGACGGACGGCGGTTCGGGATCGTGGTGGGCCGCTTCAACGAGCTGGTCACCCGTCAATTGCTGGCGGGGGCGCACGACTGCCTGGTGCGCCACGGCGTGTCCGACGACGACATGGAGGCGGTGTGGGTTCCCGGCGCGTGGGAGATCCCCGGCGCGCTGCGGCGGCTGGCC
>JAFAYN010000354.1 GCA_019240375.1 Gemmatimonadota bacterium | reverse complement strand
ACCGAGCGCGGCCCCAGCACCCAGGTGGTCCGCCACCCGGGGTAGCGCCAGTTCTTGGTGAGGCCGTCCAGGATCAGCACCGGGTCGTCGTCCACGTCCTCCACGTAGCGCGCGGCCGAGACCAGCCCCTGCTCCTCCGGGGTGGACGACCAGGCGTAGTGCGAGTAGAACTCGTCCAGGATCAGCGTGCAGTCCAGGCGCCGCGCCGCGTCCACCCACGACGCCAGCTCCAGCCCGCGTATGGTGCGCCCGGTCGGGTTGGAGGGATTGGACAGGAGGAGGGCGGAGAGCCCCCGCCCCATGATCTCCCGCTCCAGCCGCCCCAGGTCGAAGCGGTACCCGTCCGCCCCCTCCAGCAGGATGGGGATGGCGGTGAAGGGGCGGAAGATGTTCAGCAGCTCCTCGTACGCCGTGTAGTCGGGGAGGAAGTGCCCCAGGTTGATCTCCCCCAGCGCCGCCACCGTGCGGGTGAGCCCCAGCCGCCCGCCGCCGCAGATGCACACGTTGTCGGCGGTGTACTGCGACGCCTTCCCCTGGCGGTACAGGTGGTTGTACAGCTCCGCCACCGCGGTGCGCAGCTCCGGGATCCCCGCCACCGGCGAGTACTCCTGGTCCGCGGGGCTGATCGGCGCCTCCAGCACGCGGGGCGGGGCGCCGGGGAGGGGGCCCGTCTCGGGCTGCCCCTGTCCCAGGTTGCACCAGTCGGGGTGCCCGTACGAGTAGCCGAGGCGCGAAGCCTCCGCCATGACGTAGATGACCCCGGTGAAGGGGACGGCGCGGAAGCCCGGCGCGGTCGGCGGAGTGACGACGACTCTTCTGCGTTCCATGCGCCGCGCCCTACCCCTGCATCGCGCCGCGGACCGGGACCCAGCGCCCCAGCACCCCGCGGATCACCTTCCACTCCCCCGCCCGGAAGAAGCGCGTCGCCCAGAGGAGCACCGGGAAGGCGAGGAGGATCAGCGCCTTGATCCCCCAGAGGGTGGCGCCGCTCCCCTCCCAACCGCGCGAGCCCAGCCAGGCGTCCACCGCGAAGAGCGCCGCCGTAACCGCTCCCAGGTGCGCCACCCGCCCCCACTCGTAGGGGACCGGGTACACCCGGTTGGACTGCCACGCGCCCAGCCCGGCCATCAGCGCGTACGAGATCGGGGTGGCCCACGCCACCGGCACCATCCCCCACTGCATCCCCACGATGCAGATCGCCACGTTGATGGCGGCGCCCAGCCCCGCGATCCAGGGGAGCACCGAGGTCTTCTTCTCGATGTACAGCCCCGCCGTGACCACCGCGTACATCCCGCTGAACACGTACCCCAGCAGGATGATCGGGACGATGGGGAGCCCCGCCCAGTACGCCGGCTCCCGCGCGATGTGGTACACCTTGGGGATGTGCACCAGCGGCGGGAGGAAGAAGGCGACCGCCAGGAAGAGCGCGGCGCACACCAGCATCAGCCCGGTCAGCACCCGCGAGTACAGCTGCGGGGCGTTGGGGTCGCGCGAGTGCGAGAGGGAAAAGGGCGTCCAGGCCATGCGGAACATCTGCACCACCAGGAGCATCACGATCCCCAGCTTGTAGTTGAAGCCGTAGCTCCCCACCACCTGCTGCGGCGTCAGCCCGTACACCCGCTGCGCCACCTCGGCGGGGATGCGGGTCAGCACCAGCTTGTCCGCGTTCTCCACCAGCAGCACCGCGAAGGATGCGGGGACGATGGGGAGCGCGTACGCCCACAGCCCCCGCCAGCCGGGGTGGCCGCGCAGCAGCCCGGGGCGGATGAGACGCATCATCATCGGCGCCATCATCACGAGCAGCACCACGTTGGCGACCAGGTTGGCGAGGAAGATCGCCTCGATGTCCCAGTGGAAGCCCAGGATGAGCACCAGGTTGAGCACGATGCTGATCGCCACGAACGCCAGCCGCATCAGCGCGAAGCGCATCGAGCGGTTGGTCATCCGCAGGTGCGCCCACGACACGGTCAGGATCGCGTCCGTGTAGACGATCCCCAGCAGGTAGCGGAGCGAATACGGCGGGACGTCGAAGAAGCGCGAAACGAAGGGCGCCAGCAGGAAGCCGATCCCCAGCATCACCAGCCCGATGGTGGCGATCATGGCGATGGACATGGTGAACGCCCGCTGCCGGCTGCGCTCGATGTCCTCCCCCTCGGCGGGGTGCGCGGCGCTGCGCATGTAGGCGATGTCCAGCCCCAGCACGAACACCACCGACACCAGCGAGACCATGGTGTAGATGACGGTCTGCACCCCGTTCTGCGCCGCGGTGAACTGCGAGGCGTAGAAGGGCTGGAGCAGGTAGCTGAGGAACCGCCCGACGATCGCGCTCAGGCCGTACACCAGCGACTCGGAGCCCAGCCGCCTGAGCTTGGCCCCGAACCCGCCCGCGGAAACGGAGGCGTTCCCGGGCGGCGGAGTGGGAACCTCTACGGGAGTCTCGCCCGAGGGGCGGGTGGTTTCTGTGGATCGATCCATTGCATCGTCCCGGCCGGGGCCGGGGCAGGAGGATGGGCGGAAAGGGTCGCGTCGCCCGGGGACAACGCATCTACGGTGCCGGGGCGGCGGGCGACCAAGCTACCACCCGCCCGCGCCCCGGGGAACGGAGCGCTTCCTTTCCACGCGGGCGGGGTGTAAACTCAGCGTACTGGAACCACTCTCGACCACCGGGAAGCGGGTCATGGTCTCTCTCTTCGACATCCTGGGCCCCACCATGGTGGGCCCTTCGTCCTCCCACACCGCCGGTGCCTGCCGGCTGGGGCTCATGGCGCGCGCCATCCTGGACGGGACGCCGGAGCGGGCCGTGATGCGGCTGCACGGCTCCTTCGCCGCCACCGGCGAGGGGCACGGCACCCACCGCGCCATGGTGGGCGGGCTGATAGGGCTGGCCCCCGACGACCTCCGCCTCCGCAACGCCTACGAGGAGGCCGAGCGCGCCGGCCTGACCTGGGAGTTCCACGAGGTGGAGCTGGGCGAGGAGGCGCACCCCAACACCGCCATCCTGGAGGTGGAGCGGGGGGGAGAGCGGGCGGTGGTCCGCGGCGCCTCGGTGGGCGGAGGGCGGATCCGCGTCACCGAGGTGGACGGCTTTGCCGTGGAGCTGGAGGGGAACTATCATACGCTGGTCATCCTGGCTCACGACGAGCCGGGGACCATCGCGGCCATCACCGGGCTCCTGGCCGGGCACCGCGTCAACCTGGCGACCATGCGGGTGGACCGCACCGGGCGCAACAAGGACGCGATGATGACCATCGAGGCCGACGACCCCATCCCCGACGCGGTGTTCGCCGCCATCCGCACCTTTCCCTGGCTGCGCTGGGCGCGCCGGGTAGAGAAGATCAGCTGAACGGCAGGGAACCGGGGACAGGTTACAGCCTGCGACGACGTTACGGCACGTAGTTCGCTGGTTGTCCCCCGTAACCTATAACCTGTAACCTGCCGTCCTCATGCATCGCTCCATCGAATCGCTGATCCGCGACGCCGAAGCGTCCGGCCGCCCCCTCCCCGAGGTGGTGCTCTCCACCGAGTCGGACGAGAGCGGGGTCGCGCCCGAGCAGATCCGCGCCCGCATCGGCCGCACCCTGGCGGTGATGCGCTCCGCGATCGACGAGGGGCTCAAGGGCGAGGCGCGCTCCCCCTCGGGGATGACCGGCGGACGCGCCCGCCTCCTGTGGGAGAACGGGTCGCGCATCCTGGGGCCGCGCGTCACCACCACGCTGGCGCGCGCCATCGCCACGCTGGAGGTCAACGCCGCGATGGGGCTGATCGTCGCCGCGCCGACGGCGGGGGCGGCGGGCGTCCTCCCGGCGGTGCTGATCAGCGTCGGCGAGTTCCTGGAGGTGGAGGAGGACCGGCTGATCGACGCCATGCTGGTGGCCGGAGCGGTGGGCGGGGTGATCGCGCACCGCGCCTCCCTGGCCGGCGCCGAGGGCGGGTGCCAGGCGGAGACCGGGACCGCGGCGGCGATGGCGGCGGCGGCGGTCACCTGGATCCAGGGGGGGAGCCACGAGCAGGTGGCCACCGCGGTCGCCCTTTCCCTCCAGGGGATGCTGGGGCTGATCTGCGATCCCATCGGCGGGCTGGTGGAGATCCCCTGCATCTACCGCAACGCATCCGCGGCCATGCAGGCCATCTCCTCGGCCGAGATGGCGCTCGCGGGGCTGGACTTCCCCGTCAGCGCCGACGAGGTGATCGACGTGATGGGCGAGGTGGGGCGGCGCATGCCCGCGGCCTACCGCGAAACGGCGCTGGGCGGGCTGGCGACCACCGCCTCGGCGCAGCGGCTGGTGCAGCTCCGTCCCACCAGCAAGCCCGGCAAGCCCTCGGGGATCAGCCGCTGACCCGGGCGAAACTTTGTCCGCCCCCGCTGCGTAGGACACCAGCATGAGCATCGCAATCGTCGTCATCCTGTGCATCTTCGTCCTGGGCCCGCTGGCTCGGGGCGCTTCCCGCGGAGCCTTCCGGCAGGTCGCCCCCGGCGGCTCGCCGGAGGACCGCGCCGAGATCGCCCGCCTCCGCGAGGAGGTGGACCGCCTGGGCACCGAGGTCATGCGCCTGAGCGAAGAGCAGGGATTCATGATGCGCCTCCTGGAGCCGGGATCGGCAGGGAAGGCGCAGGAGCAGGGTGGGGAAGGGCCTCCGAAGCCCACCACGGATATCCAATCGGGAGACTCGCGATGGTAACGCAAGAGGACGTGGAAAGCTTCCTGCTCCGCATGGAGCTGCAGCACGAAGAGATCGGCCCGGGGATGTGGATGGTCCGGACGGGAGAGAGCGGGGCGGGGCTGGTGGTCCACCACTCGCCGCCGGTGCTGGTCTTCCGCCTCAAGGTGCTGGAGGTCCCGCCCGACCAGAGCCGGTGCACCGAGCTGTACCGGCGCCTCCTGGAGCTGAACGCGACGGACCTGGTCCACGCCGCGTACGGGATCGAGGAG
>JAFAYN010000531.1 GCA_019240375.1 Gemmatimonadota bacterium | reverse complement strand
CTCCTTGACCATCTGCGCGCCCATGTTCTCGATGGCGTCCTCGAGCTCGACTTCCTTGGCGACGGTGACGCCGTCCTTGGTGATGAGCGGCGAGCCGAACTTGCGGTCGATCACCACGTTGCGGCCCTTGGGCCCGAGGGTCACCTTGACCGCCTCGGCCAGCTTGTCGACGCCGCGCTTCAGCGAGGCACGGGCGTCGGTGTTGAACATCAATTCCTTGGCTGCCATATCGATCTCTCCTGGTACGGAAGGGTTGGGGATCTATTCCGGAAGCCGGATATCAGCCGACCACGGCGAGCACGTCGGACTCGCGGAGGATGAGGTACTGCTCGTTGTCGACGGTGACCTCGGTGCCGCTGTACTTCCCGTACAGCACCTTGTCGCCGATCTTGACCTCGGGCTCGATCCGCTTCCCGTCGTCGCTGACCTTGCCGGGCCCGACGGCGATCACCTCGCCCTGCTGGGGCTTTTCCTTGGCGGTGTCGGGGATGTACAGACCGCCACGCATCTGCTCCGCTTCCTCGAGCGGCTTGATGACGACGCGATCCGCAAGCGGCTTGACCTTGATCTCTGTCGCGGTGGCCATAGATCGTGATCCTCCGTAATGGATGTGAGTTGGGCAAAAACTGTTAGCACTCGCATTCAGGGAGTGCTAACGTGAGGGCAAAATGCACTGCGCGACGGTGCGTGTCAAGTCGCGCACACGGGGCTGGACGGGTGCAGGGCCCGTGCCCACCGGAGTGCGCCGAAACGGCCTGGAAACGGGGGTGGAGCGCGCCAGGGTGGCAGTCCGTCTGCCACTCCGTGCACGCTGGCGCCCGGTCAGCTCTCGCGGTAGGGGACCTCCACCACCAGCCCGTCGAAGGCGGTGGCGACCTCCGGGAACACCGCCTTCGCTTCGCGCTCCAGCAGGCGAGGGTCGTCGGCGTAGCGGGGGGAGAAGTGGGTGAGCACCAGCCGGAGCGCCCCGGCCTGCGCGGCGACCTCCGCGGCGTCGCGGGCGGTGGAGTGCCCGGTCGAAACGGCGCGATCGGCCTCGTCGCCGGCGAAGGTGGCTTCGTGGATCAGGAGGTCCGCGCCCGCGGCGGCCTCACGGGTGGGGCCGCAGGGGCGGGTGTCGCCGGTGTACACCACGCGGCGTCCGGGGCGCGGGGCGCCGACCACCTCGGCGGCGGTGAAGACGCGCCCGTCCACCTCCACGCTCTCCCCGTGGTGCAGCTTCCCCCAGAGCGGCCCCTCGGGGATCCCCATCTCCCTGGCCTTTGCGGCGTCGAAGCGCCCCAGCCGCTCGTGCTCGACCACGGCGTACCCCAGGCTCCGGCCCGCGTGCTGGGTGCGGAAGGGTACGATGTCGTACTGGCCGCGCTTCACCGCCTCGCCGGCTTCCAGCTCGTGGATCCGCACCTCGAAGGGGACGCGCTCCACCCCCAGCTCTACCGCCTGCTGCAGCGTGCCCGCCGTCCCCTTCGGCGTCCACAGGTCGATCGGCTCTTCCCTGGCCTGGAGGCCCATGGTGCGCAACAGCCCGATCACGCCCAGGAAGTGGTCGGCGTGCAGGTGGGTGAAGAAGATGTCGCCCAGCGCGAAGCCGGTCCCGTAGCGCATCATCTGCCGCTGCGTCCCCTCGCCGCAGTCGAACATCATCACGTCGCCTTCGCGCTGCATGATGATGGACGAGACGTTCCTCCCCACCGTAGGGCGTGCCGCCGCCGTTCCCAGAAACGTGATCCTCATTCCGTCTATCTTCTCGTTCGTCTGAACTGCCGGTGGTACGATGGCTCCGTCGCTCCGGGGTCGTCGACGCGGGAGCGCGCAAGGTGCGCGCCGGAGCTCCCCGGACTCTGCTTCTTCTCCCAAAAATAGTGCGGAGGGAGACTCGCCGGTGGTTTGGCGAGGCTCCCTCCGCGCCGGGGCACGGTAGGCGAAGCCGGACGGTCACGGCGGTTTCGTGAGGCTCACCGACCCCGCGCAGGAGACCGGCCGCTGTTTGGCCGGGCTCCGGAGCGGTCCCTAATACATCAGCAACCGACTACGCGGTCACCACTTCCACCTTCAAATACGGTTCGATCTCGGTCTTGGGGATCAGGGCGGGCCAGTAGGCCATGATCTCCTGCACCGCGGGACGGCCGCCCGCGAAGCCGGTCACCGAGGGCGGGCCGGCCAGCACCAGCGGGGCGATCTCCTTGGTGAACCTCTCCACGGCGGCCCGGTCGTGACCACGCACGCCCCAGCGGACCGTCACCTCGGGAAGGTCGGCGGGGATCGGGCCGGCGAGCGGGCCGTGCGTGGCGTTCCACCCCACGTACTCGGTCAGGATCTCGTCGAACTTCAGCCCCAGCCGGTCCAGCCGCTCGCGGAGGACGCGGTCGGCGGTCTGGGCCTTTTCCACCGCGTCGGGCCAGGCGTACACCAGTGTCCCCACCGCCTTGTACCCGTCGGAGTAGGCGATGCTGACCTTGAGCATGTCGGTGGGGTGCGTGCCGTGCACCCCGTACACCCGCACCCGGTCGTCGGCTTCGCGCTCCAAGTGGATGGTGGTGAAGTCGGCCACGCAGTCCGGGGTGATGTAGCTCTTCGGGTCGCCCATCTCGTACAGGAGCTGCTCCTTGACGCTGGGGAGCGTCACGCAGCCGCCGGTCCCCTGGTGCTTGGTGACCACGAAGCTCCCGTCGGCGTGGGCCTCGATGATCGGGTAGCCGATCTCCGCCAGGTGCGGGACGTTGCGCCAGTCCACCAGGCAGTTGCCGCCGGACGCCTGGGCGCCGCACTCGTTGATGTGCCCGGCGACCACTCCGGCGGCCATCCGGTCGTAGTCGTCCCACGACCAGCCGAAGGAGTGGATCATCGGCGCATAGGTGAGCGCCGTGTCGGTGGAGCGCCCGGTGATGACCACGTGCGCGTCCTGCCGCAGCGCTTCCACGATGGGGCGCGCGCCGATGTAGGCGTTGGCGCTCTGCACCCGGTCGAGCACGGTGGAGAGAGGCTCGCCCGTTTCCATGTTCCTGAGCTGGACGCCGCGCGCCAGCAGGTCGGGGAGGCGCTCCAGGATGTCGTCGCCGGAGATCATCCCGATGCGGGCCTTCCCCTGCAGCCCCGCCTTACGGGCCTCCTCCAGCACCGCGTCGCGGCACCCGGCCGGGTTGACCCCGCCGGCGTTGGCGATCACGCGGATCCCGCGCTCCACCACGGCGGGGAGGATCTCCCCCATGAGCGGGACGAAGTCGCGGGCGTACCCGAACTGCGGGTTGCGCGACCGCTGCTTCTGCATGATCGACATGGTGACCTCGGCCAGGTAGTCGAGCATCAGGTAGTCGATCGGGCCGCCCTGGACCTGCTGCTTGGGAGCGTCGAGCTGGTCGCCCCAGAAGCCCTGGCCGGACGCGATGCGGATGGTGTCTTTCGCCATTATCCGAAGATCTCTTGACCGCTGATGGTGAGGTCCGGCAGCGAGCGTGAGGTCCAGCTTTCGTTCCCGCTGCGGATCTCCACGTGCTGATACCCGATCGGGCTGGATTCGGTGTGCACCAGAACCGTGTTCTGGACCAGGTCGAGCAGCCAGTATTCGGGGATGCCGGAGTGTGCGTAAAGTCTCGCCTTTTCGCTGCGATCGTACACCAGCGAGGTGTCGGCGACCTCCACGACCAGCATCACGTCCGCCGGCCCCGGGAGGGAGGTTTCATAAAAGTCGTCACGCGGGCGCAGGGCCGCGAAATCCGGCTGGGGCATCACCCGCTCGCCGAGCCGGATCGACCCCTGTACGCGCACGATGGCCGCGTCGCCCAGCTTGCGGACGAGAAGACGGTTCAGGCGGTCGACGAACGCGTTGTGCCGGCTCCCGATGGGGCTCATCTCGACGATCTCGCCGTCGATCAGCTCGACCCGGGCGTTCGGGGGGATGATCCCCTCCTCCGCCATCCGGACGTACTCATCGGCCGTGAACCGGTAGTGCTGAGCGAACTGCACGGCCATGGAGCCTCCTCACGTCAGGTGCGGCGGGAGCACGAAGGCTCCCAGGTGCGGCCCGGGGTTGTTGAGCGCGGTGCGCAGCGCCAGCGCCAGCGCGGCCCGCGTGTCCTCCGGGCAGATCACCGCGTCCACGAAGCCGCGCGCGGCGGCGTACTTGGCGTCGAGCTGGCGATCGTAGTCGGCGCGGACGGCGTCGATCTTCGCCTGCAGCTCGGCGTCGGGCTGCTGCTTCTGCTTCTTGAGCTCTTCGAGCTGCGTGCTGAACAGCGCGGTCACGGCGGAGTCGCCCTCCATCACCCCCATCCGCCCGGTGGGCCAGGTGAAGATGAAGTCGGGGTCGAACCCCTGCCCCGCCATGGCGTAGTACCCCGCACCGGAGGCGTGGTTGAGCGTCAGCACCAGCTTGGGGACGGTGGCGGTCGCCATCGCCTCCACGAAGTGCGCCCCGGCGCGGATGATCCCGGAGTGCTCGGCGTCGACCCCCACCATGAACCCCGAAACGTCCTGCAGGAAGAGGATCGGGGTGCGGTGGCGGTTCAGCGTCTCGATGAAGTACGCCACCTTCTCGGCGCTCTCGGCATAGACGATCCCGCCGAACCGGGGGCGCCCGCCGTTGAGATCCTTGAGCATCCCGCGCGAGTTGGCGATGATCCCCACCGGGACGCCCTGGATGCGGGCGTGGCCGCAGATCATCTCCGGGGCGTAGTCGGCCTGGAACTCGTCCAGCGCGCCTCCGTCCAAGATGCAGCGGAGCACCTCGCGCATCTCGTACGGCTGGCGGTGGTCCTCGGGGAGGAGCTGGTACAGGTCGCGCTCGGGACGCGCGGAGGGCGCCGGCTCGGCGAGCGGGAGCGAGTGCGGGTCGCGCGGGAGCCCCTTCACCAGGTCGCGGATCCGGTCGATGCAGGCGCGGTCGTCGCGCACCCGGTAGTGCGCTACCCCGGAAACCGCGTTGTGGGTGTACGCGCCGCCGAGCGTCTCGGAGTCGGTGCTCTGCCCCGTCGCCCCCTTCACCAGGTTGGGGCCGCCCAGCCCCATGAAGGAGGTCCCCTCCACCATCAGGATCACGTCGGAGAGCGCGGGGAGGTACGCCCCCCCGGCGATGCACGGACCCATCACGGCGGCGATCTGCGGCACCTTGAGGTAGCGCCGCATGATGGAGTTGTAGTAGAAGATGCGCGACGCGCCGTACTGTCCCGGGAAGACCCCGCCCTGGTACGGGAGGTTGACCCCGGCCGAGTCCACCAGGTAGATGATGGGGACGCGGCAGCGCATGGCGATCTCCTGCGCCCGGAGCATCTTGGTGATGGTCTCCGGCCACCACGACCCCGCCTTGACCGTGGCGTCGTTGGCGATCACCACCACCTCGCGTCCGGCCACCGTCCCGAACCCGGTCACCACCCCGGCCGCGGGGGCCTGCCCCTCGTACCGGTCGTGGGCGACCAGGAGCCCCACCTCCTGGAAGCGGGTGCGCGGGTCGAGGAGGAGGCCGATCCGCTCGCGCGCGGTCAGCTTCCCGTCCTCGTGCTGCTTGGCGATGCGCTTGGGACCTCCGCCCTGGCGCAGCTTCGCTTCCAGCTCCCTCAGCTCGCCGACCAGCGCGGCCATCCGCCCCTCGGGCTTCGCCGCGCCGGTCTTCCCTTCCAGGGTGGCGCTCACGACTGCGCCGTCTCGCGGTCGCGGCCGTTCTCGGCGAACCAGGTGCGGATGTACTCCACCGCCGCCGAGGTGGGGGTCCCCGGCCCGAAGAGCTTGCCGATCCCCTGCCCCTCCAGCTCGGCCATGTCCTCCTCGGGAATGATCCCCCCGCCGGTCAGGAGCACGTGGTCGGCGCCCTCTTCCCGGAGCATCTCGTTGACCCGGGGGAAGAGCGTCATGTGCGCCCCGGACAGGATCGACATCGCCACCACGTCGACGTCCTCCTGGATGGCGGCGGCGACGATCATCTCCGGCGTCTGGTGCAGGCCGGTGTAGATCACCTCCATCCCGGCGTCGCGCAGGGCGGCCGCGATCACCTTGGCGCCTCGGTCGTGGCCATCGAGCCCCGGCTTGGCGACCAGGACGCGGATCTTCCGTTCAGGCATCGTGCGATGGATCGAAAGGAATGAAAACGGGTTCGGTGCTCCCCGCGCTCCGGCGGGAAACGGCTAAACTTACTCGGGCGTTGGGGGAGCGGCAAGCGAGGTGCCGCGCCGTCAATCCCCTCGCCGGGCCACCACCACCAGAACCTCGGAGGTGTGGAGGAAGGGGGCCAGTTCCCAGTCGCCGTACCACTCCACCGGCTCCAGACCGGCCCGGCGCAGGAGCGCGTCCCACTCGGTGGCGCTGCGGATGCGCAGGGCGTGGGTCTTCTCGCCGGTCTCCTCGCCGCGGCGCCAGCGCAGCCACTCGCGGCTGATCCCCTCCACCGCGTCGAACTCCCGCTCCACCCAGACCGTCGCGCCGTCGGCGGTCTCCCACCAGTCGCGATCGGCGTAGTCGCCCACGATGTGGTCGCGGTGCATGGTCTCCATCAGGAAGAGCCCGCCGGGGCGGAGCGCTTCGCGCGCGCCGCGCAGCACGCGCAGGTCCTCCTCGTCGTCCAGGAAGTAGCCGAGCGAGGAGGACAGGGAGAGCACCGCGTCGAACTCGGCCGCGCGCCCCACCTCGCGCATGTCGGCGCGGACCCACTCCACCTCCACCCCCGCGGCCTCCGCCCGCTTCCGGGCGCGCGCCAGGAGCGTGGGGGAGAAGTCGAGCCCGGTCACCCGGTACCCGGCCCGCGCCAGCTCGATGGAGTGGCGTCCCCACCCGCACGCCAGGTCCAGGACGCGGGCGCCATCGGGAAGCGCGAGGATCTCCGTGATCCCCTCCACCTCGCGCGTGGTGCGCTCAGGGGTGAGGAAGTCGCGGTAGATGCGGACGAACTCGCGGTCGAAGTAGTCTCGCCACCACTCGGGGGTGGACTCGGGATCGTACGCTGGCACGGGCCTGTGGGAAGCGGGGACGGAGACGCGCGACGGCACGGGAGCGCGCCTGGTGATATCGCCTCCGGCACGCACCGGCAAGAGCGACGCCGCGGGGAAAAGAAGAGGGGCGCACCGCCCGCGGCGATGCGCCCCTCCGGTCCGGCACGGGCTTCTGCTTAGTAGGCGTAGAGGTTGTCGTACGCTACATAGTCCAGCGGGTCGGGGACCAGGACGACCGACTTGATCCCGGAGGCCGAGATCGAACGCGTGTCGGAGGTGAAGTTGCCCGGGCTGTTGTCACCCTGGAAAGACACCTGTCCGAGCCAGTTCCCGTAGGCGTCGTAGGCGACCATGTAGTTCCCGGAGTAATCGGGATCCAGGGCCGAGATGGACACGTAGCTGACTGGACTGCTGAACTGGATGGTGATGTTGCTCTGGTACCCCGTCCCCGACGTGCTCTGGAACCCGCCGAACGGCCCCCCCGTGCAGTACGGCGAGATGATGTAGCTCGAGCTGTAAAGGGACCCACAGATGTACGAGGTGGCTGTCCCACCAGGAGGCGGCGTGCTGGTCTTGGTGGTCGAGGCGGCTCCGCTCGGGTCGACGATGCCGCCGGTGTCCGAGCAGGCGGCGGCCGCGGTCAGGGCCGCCAGGACGAGCAGGGAGCGGGACGAGCGCTTGAGGATGGAGATCATACGTACCTCCAGGGGGCGGGTGTGTGCCACGAGACTTCGCGGCCACGGTGGAAGCCGGCGAATCCTGCCGGCCCCCGATCCACACGCATGATTCACGCCATTTAATCAACAATTAAATCCAAAGGAGCGCAATCATCTGTTCCCCTCCAGCCACTCCGGCAGCTCGCTCACCGCGGCGATCCGGTCGCAGTCCAGCTCGGTCCAGCGGCCGAGCGGGTCGACCAGCACCGCGCGCATCCCCGCCCCGCGCGCCCCCACCACGTCGATCTCGTAGATGTCGCCCACGTACAGCGCCTCCTCCGGCTCCACGCCCATCCTGTCCAGCGCCATGCGGAAGATGCGCGGGTCCGGCTTCTCGACGCCCACCACCGCGGAGTCGATCACGAAGTCGAAGTAGGAGCGGAGCCCCACCGACTCCAGCAGTGCGTCCACCCGCCCGTCGGCGTTGGAGATGACGCCCAGCCGGTAGCCGCGCCCGCGCAGCTCCTCCAGCGCCTCGGCGGTGCGCTCGCGGACGTTCCCCCACAGGTTGCGCTCGGCGTGGCGGGCGTACAGCCGCTTGGCCACGGAGGGGAAGAGGGCATCGTCCATCCCGATCTGCCGGAAGATCTCCTGGAAGAAGACCCTGCCCCGGGTTTCGTCGGTCCCCACCTCGCCCCTGCGGATCATCTCGTCGAGCAGGCGCTTGGCGCCGTACTCGGCGGCGACGATCTCCTCCTCGCTCGACTCCACCCCGTGCTCGCGCAGGAGCCGCACGATGAAGGGGTGGTCGAGCCAGACCAGGGTGTTTCCCGCGTCGAAAAGGATGGCTTTCACGGAGGGCTCCGTCGGGTGTCGTTTGTTTGCTCGCGCGCCGTGCGTGGCGAGCCCGAAACCTCGGCGGCCGCGCGCCGAGGGGCAAGGAGCGGCGCGGGCTTGTCGCGCCAGGCGGTGCGCGCTAATGTAACGAAAGCTACCTCTGCGGACTCGCCCCGCCGCCGCCCCGCATCCCTTCCGCGGGTCCGTGCGGCATGCCTTTCCTCCCCTCCGGGAAAGCGGCACCGTGACAGCACTCCCCACCGAAGTTTCCGTCCTCGTCAACGGCACCTCCCACCGGCGCGCGGTGGAGCCGCGCCTCCTCCTCAGCGACTTCCTTCGGCACGACCTGGGGCTCACCGGCACCCACGTGGGGTGCGAGCACGGCGTCTGCGGCGCGTGCACCGTGCTGATGGACGGCGAAGCGGTGCGCTCGTGCCTGGTGTTCGCCGTACAGGCGGACGGGCGCGAGGTGGCGACCGTGGAGGGGCTGGCCCCCCGCGACGGCGCCCTCCACCCGCTGCAGGAAGCCTTTCGCGACGCGCACGGGCTGCAGTGCGGCTTCTGCACGCCGGGGTTCCTGATGACGCTGGTCCCCTTCCTGGCCGAGAACCCCGACCCCGACGAGCACACCATCCGCGAGGCCATCTCCGGCAACCTGTGCCGCTGCACCGGCTACGCCAACATCGTGCACGCCGTCCGCCTGGCCGCCGACCGGGCCGCGGGGCGCGCGGAGGTCCCGATGTCCACCGGCGAGACGATCGACCCGGTGGAGGCGCCGGAGGCAGCGGCCCTGGAGGCCCGGTGAGCCGCCGCTACGTGGGGGAGTGGGTCACCCGCAACGAAGACCAGCGCCTGCTCACCGGCCACGCCCTGTTCGTGGACGACGTGCGGCTGGAGGGGATGCTGCACGTGGCCTTCGTGCGCAGCGACCACGCGCACGCCGTGCTGCGCGGCGTGGACGCCTCCGCCGCCCGCGCCCGCCCCGGCGTGGTGGCCGTGTACACCGCCGAGGACCTGGGCGACTACTGGCAACCCGGCCCCCTGCTGGTGCCGCCGCCGCCCATCGACGGGATCGTCTTCAACCTGGCGACGCAGGTCCCCCTGGCGAAGGACCGGCTCCGGCACGTGGGCGAGCCGATCGCCATGGTGGTCGCCGAGAGCCGCTACCTGGCCGAGGACGCGCTGGCCGACGTGGTGGTGGACGCCGAGCCGCTGGAGCCGGTGACCGACCTGGAGCGCGCGCTGGAGCCGGACGCCCCGGTCATCCACCCGCAGCTTGGCACCAACCTGGCCGCGCACGTGGTGCAGCGCCACGGCGACTACGAGGAGGCGAAGTCGCGGGCGGACCTGGTGCTCTCGCGCCGCTTCCACTACGACCGCGGTGCCTCGGCGGCGATCGAGAACCGGGCCGTGGCCGCGCGCTGGGATGGGCAGGCGCAGGAGCTGACCATCTGGGACACCACCCAGGCCCCCATCCCCATCCGCAACGGGCTGGCGGGGATGCTGGGGCTGATGCAGTCGCAGGTGCGGGTGGTGGCGCCCTTCGTGGGCGGCGGCTTCGGCCCCAAGATCATGATGTTCTACCCGGAGGAGGTGCTGGTTCCCTGGGCGGCGATGCGGCTGGGGCGCCCGGTGAAGTGGACGGAGGACCGCCAGGAGAACTTCTTCGCCACCACCCAGGAGCGCGGCCAGGTGCACGACGCGGAGATCGCCCTGTCGCGCGACGGGCGGATCCTGGGGGTGCGCGATTCCTTTTTGCACGACACCGGCGCCTACGACCCGTACGGGCTGACCGTCCCCATCAACAGCCAGTGCACCCTGCTGGGCCCGTACGACGTCCCCGCCTACGACGCGGAATTCCGGGCGGTGTTCACCAACCGGACCACCGTGACCCCGGTGCGCGGCGCGGGGCGGCAGCACGGGGTGTTCGTGATGGAGCGGCTGCTGGACTTCGCCGCGCGGGAGCTGGGGATGGACGCCGCGGAGATCCGCCGCGTCAACTACCTGGTGCAGGACGACTTCCCCCACGACCACAAGATCCTCTTCCAGGACTTCCAGCCGCTGGTGTACGACAGCGGCAACTACCGCCCGGCGCTGGAAAAGGCGCTGGAATTGATCCGCTGGGAGGGCTTCCCGGAGGAGAAGCGGAGGGCGCGGGAGGAGGGGCGCCGGCTGGGGGTGGGCGTCGTCTCGTACGTGGAAGGGACCGGGATCGGGCCGTACGAGGGGGCACGCGTCACCATCGAGCCGAGCGGCCGGGTGCGCGTGGCGACCGGGCTGGGGACGCAGGGCCAGGGGCACTACACCGCCTTCGCGCAGATCGTGGCCGAGGCGCTGGACGTGGACGTGGCCCGCGTGGGGGTGGTGACCGGCGACACCCGCGAGTTCAACTGGGGGACCGGGACCTTCGCCAGCCGCGGCGCGGTGGTGGCCGGGAGCGCCTGCCACGCCGCCGCGCAGGCGGTGCGCGCCAAGGTGCTGGGCGTGGCCGCCCGCGTGCTGAACGTGCCCGAGGGCGAGGTGGAGCTGTGGGACGGCCACGCGCGTGTCCGTGCCGAGCCGCAGCGCTCCCTCCCCTACGGCGAGCTGGCGATGCGTGCCAACCCGCTGCGCGGCGGGGTGTCGCCCGGGACCGAGCCGGGGCTGGAGGCCACCGCCTACTTCGGACCGGACCGGGGGAGCACTGCCAGCGGGGTGCACGCCGTGGTGGTGGAGGTGGACGCCGAGACCGCCATGGCGAAGTTCCTCCGCTACGTGGTGGTGCACGACTGCGGCAAGCTGATCAACCCCGTGCTGGTGGAGGGGCAGGTGCAGGGCGGCGTGGCGCACGGGATCGGCAACGCCTTCTTCGAGAAGCTGCACTACGACGAGAGCGGCCAGCTGCAGAACGCCTCGTTCATGGACTACCTCCTCCCCACCGCGCTGGACGTGCCCGAGGTGAGCATGGCGCACCGCGAGACGCCCGCGCCCATGAACCCGCTGGGGCTGAAGGGGGTGGGCGAGGCCGGGTGCATCCCCACCGGCGCCGCCTTCGCGCAGGCGGTGGAGGACGCGCTGTCGGACCTGAGCATCGAGATCCGCGAGATCCCCCTGAGCCCAAACCGCCTCTTCGAGCTGCTGCGCGAAGCCCCCGCCCCCTCATCCCAAGGCACCGCCCCATGATCGTAGACGGCGAGTACACCTTTCCCGCCCCGCGCCAGACCGTGTGGACGCTGCTCCAGGACCCGGACGTACTGGTGAAGGCGATGCCCGGCGCTAAGCACCTGACCAGCACCGGTGACGGCGCCTACGAGGGGGTGATCCGCATCGGGGTGGGCCCGGTGACCGCGGCCGAGTGGTCGCTGACGGTGCTGCTGAGCGACCGCACGCCCCCCGAGAGCTACACCATGCAGGTGGACAGCAAGGGCACGCTGGGCTTCACGAGGGGGAACGCGAAGGTGGAGCTGCTGGACGAGGCGGGGAGCACGAGAATGCGCTACCGCGCCGACCTGCAGGTGGGAGGCAAGGTGGCCGGGGTGGGGCAGCGCCTGCTGGACCAGGTGGCGAAGATGATGACCAAGCAGGGGCTGGAGGCGCTGAGCAGGGAGATGAAGACGAGACTTGCCGAGGACCAGGAAGCCGCCCCCGCATGAAGCCCGCCCCCTTCGAGTACCACCGCCCCGGGAGCGTGGAGGAAGCGCTCGAGCTGCTGACGCAGCACGGCTGGGAAGCGAAGCTCCTGGCCGGGGGCCAGAGCCTGATCCCGGC